>NZ_JAWDIY010000018.1:0-127025 GCF_032380655.1 Diplocloster hominis
AAGTACAACCGGGAAAGGAGGAAAGAACATTGGGTACAGAAAACAGAGACAGCCGCTTGCAAAGAGATAGCGCGGAACGTGAAGGGTATGTGAGGGCGCACCGTTCCTTCCGCCGGATAAGGAAGGAAAGAGACAGTGCACAGCCGGAACTTTTAGAGAAGATACTGGACAAGGATAACCTTAACAGAGCTTTTAAGAGAGTAAAGGCAAACAAGGGAGCGCCTGGAATCGACGGAATGAGCGTAGAAGAAGCGGGCGCATACCTAAGGGAAAATCAAAAGGAACTTATCGAGAGAATCAAGAAGGGAAAATACACCCCAGCCCCGGTAAGACGCGTTGAGATTCCCAAGCCAGATGGTGGAGTGCGAAAGCTAGGCATTCCAACAGTAAAAGACCGTATTTTCCAACAAGCCATTACACAGCGGCTCATGCCAATTTTTGAGCCATTGTTCTCGGACAGCAGCTACGGCTACCGACCGGGAAGAAGTGCAAAGGACGCCATCCTAAAGGTAAAAGAGTATGCAGAACAAGGATACATCCATGCGGTAGCAATGGACTTGTCGAAATACTTTGATACTCTGAACCATGAGATGCTTCTGAATATCTTGCGAAGAAAGGTAAAGGATGAAAGGGTCATCCAATGGATTAAAAGATACTTAAAGAGTGGGGTCATGGAAAACGGAGTAGTCACGGAAACAGAGGAAGGTTCGCCACAGGGAGGAAATATTTCCCCATTGCTGGCAAATATCTATCTAAATGAGTTCGACCAGGAGTATGAGAGACGGGGAGTTGTCTTAAGAATATCAAATAGTCAAGCCCTGCTTAAAAAGAGAAAGAAAGTACTGCTTAAAAAGAGAAAGAAAGTACTGCCTAAAAAGAGGAAGAGAATACTGCCAATAAAAGAGAAAGAATTGGATATACTGAAAAATATATGAAAGAAAAAGAGTGGTATATGTTTACGCGATGAGAAGGTAACACAGTATCATCAGCAAGAATATTTACGCATATTCCGCGCTGGAGGAATCAATGAGAGAATTTGTATATGCAGTTAAAGATGAATTAGGTATTCATGCCAGACCTGCTGGCATGCTGGCTAAATTGGCAGCCGGATATAAAAGCAGAATAATGATCTGCTGTAACGACAGAGAAGTGGATGTAAAAAGAATTATGGGTGTGATGAGTCTGGGTGTAAAACAGGGGCAACAGATAAAGTTAAAGGTCGAAGGCGAGGATGAGAAGGAAGCCGAAGAAGCTCTGCGCAAGTTTATGTATGAGAACCTATAATGGTTCCACTTACGTAATGATATTCAGATAATTTTTTATAATGATGAGATTGATAGCTGCAGGTAAATAATACCGAAAAGTAAAGTTTCATGGAACCTTTTAGTATGGCAGTGCTTATGAAATGAAAAAACGTGTAGTGTACAGAGGTGTATTGGACAGACAGGGTTAAATCATAAGCGCTGCTTTGCTTATGCAATAAAGTTAACTAAAAATAATAGTGGTTGACAATTGGATGGCGAATCTATATAATAAAATCAACCTAAAAAATATTTGGTTAACATTATGCTGAACAAAAAGATACATAAAATGGAGGAAATCATTATGAAACAGAAGATATCAACCAGATCGATCGTTGCCGTAGGCGTATTTGCCGCTGTGATAGCAGTTCTTTCACAAATATCCATTCCTATGCCGTCACAGGTGCCGGTCACGCTTCAGACATTTGCAATTGCGCTGGCAGGATATGTGCTGGGATGGAAACGAGGCCTGGGAGCGGTGGTAATATATGTATTGCTGGGAGCAGTAGGCGTTCCTGTCTTTGCAAATTTTACAGCAGGGTTTCAGATTCTCATGGGGCCGACAGGCGGTTTTATTTTTGGCTTCCTTGGTATGGCTGTACTATGCGGGCTTGGAGGAAAACAGAAAAATAAGCCCCTCGCAATCCTTTTAAGCCTGAGCGGACTGGCTGTCTGTCATTTGGCCGGAGCGCTGCAGTTTTCCATGATCACTTCCACATCCATAGGTCAGGCACTGTTAATCGCGTCTGTCCCTTATCTGATCAAGGACGTGATTTCCCTTGTAGTCGCTTATGTTGCGGGGACAATACTCAGAAAGAGATTGGCTTCGGCCGGTATTTTGATTTATGCATAATATTGATATGCTGAAAATCCCCACATGAGCGCGAAATATTATGAACGTCAATCACAATGAATGAATAACGAAATGAAGTCCAATACTGCTGAACAATAATTCACCCATTGTATTAAGATATAATTGGGTTGAATGTATTGATCAGCAGTATTTGTATTTACGGCCAAATAATTAAAGTCAATATAAAAAAGTACTGCAGAGCATATAAAGAAAGGATGCTAAGAATTATAAGTAAATGAAGCAGAGACTTATAAAGAAAAGAGGCAGAGACTTATAAAGAAATGAAGCAGAGAATTGTAAAGAAAAGAGGCAGAGAATTATAAAGAAATGAAGCAGAGACTTATAAAGAAATGAAGCAGAGAATTATAATGAAATAAAGAGGTGAAATTTAAACAATTAAGTGTGTTTGAGTGAAATAAATGTAATCCGACTTGTAGTGAAATAAATAAATGTAATCCGGCTATTCTTGCGAAAAGAAATAGATTGTAGTATGATAGCAGTAATTATAAGATCGCATAAAAGATGAGGAGAAGTCTGCGTATGGACCTGAACAAAAAAAATTCCCGAAAGATATTTGGATTTATTGCATTTGGAATCATTTTATTTGTCGCAATGGAAAATCTGAGCGCTGTGGCGGAGGCCGCTGGCTGGGTCCTGGGTCTTTTTTGGCCGTTTCTGCTGGGACTTTGCATAGCTTTTATTTTAAATATACCCATGCGTCTTTTGGAAGAAAGAGTTTTTGCGGGCCTGAAGGGGAAAAAACCATGGAATAAAATCTGCCGTCCGGTCTGCATGGTTTTAGCTATGGTCATTATACTGGCGATTGTATTTTTTGTCATGTTCCTGGTGCTGCCGGAGCTGGTTCGAACCTTTACCATACTGAGCAGAAGCATCCCGGCCTTTGTAACCGATGTACAGAACTGGCTCATAAAACTTGCGGAAGACTTTGACATATCCGCCAGCACCATCCAGAATATATCCATTGACTGGGATAAGATGATCAGTACGGCGGTCACGTTCCTGCAGGATGGAGCGACCACTGTGCTGAATACAACTATAGGAGTCACCACCTCCATAGTAAACGGAGTCGTCAATTTTTTCCTTGCGGTTATCTTTGCCATCTATATTCTGGCAGCAAAAGAAAAATTGGGCGGACAGATACGCAAATTTCTCCGGGCGTTTATCGACACGAAAAAAGCGGATCAATTTCTCTATGTATGCAGCCTGTCCAGCAGGATCTTCGGTAATTTTGTCAGCGGACAATGTACGGAAGCGGTAATTCTCGGAACACTGTGCTGGCTGGGGATGCTCCTTTTACAGCTGCCCTATCCGCTTGTTATCGGTGCCCTTGTCGGCCTCACAGCGTTGATTCCCATTTTCGGCGCATTCATTGGATGTGCGGTAGGCGCGTTCCTGATTTTGATTGTAAGCCCGATCAAAGCCCTGATTTTCATCATTTTTTTCCTGGTGCTTCAGCAGATCGAAGGAAATCTGATCTATCCGAAAGTGGTGGGTACTTCCGTGGGGCTGCCCGGGATCTGGGTACTGCTGGCGGTCACGATCGGCGGCAGCATGTTCGGCGTTATCGGTATGCTGGTATTCGTCCCGCTCTGTTCTGTTCTCTACTGCCTGTTCCGGGAAGCGGTTAATCACCGGCTGATCACCAAGGAACAGACAACAGCCAGGAAGCCGACCGTGCCAAAAGAAACAAAACGATAAATCGAGTAGAGTAAGAGGCATTCAACATAAATCATTCAGAGGGAGGTTATAAGAATATGGCAGTCATAATCAAAAACGGTACAGTTGTATCACCAACCCAGAGTGTCATACAGGATATCCGAATGGAAGGGGAAAAAATCGCGCAGGTGGGGGAGAACCTGCCGGTAACCGCAGACGACACGGTCTATGATGCCCAAGGCAAATTAGTATTTCCCGGCTTTATCGATGCCCATACCCATATGGACATGGATAACGGTAAGATAGTGACCGCAGACGACTTCGCATCCGGCGGACGGGCGGCTATCGCGGGAGGCACGACCCTGCTGATAGATTTTGCGACCCAGGATAAGGGCCATCTAATGGGTGAGGCATTCTATCAGTGGATGGCGAAAGCAGAGCAGAAGTGTTCCTGTGACTATGCATTTCACATGGCCATCATAGACTGGAACGAGGAAACCAGACAGGAACTGTCTAATATGTTCCGGATCGGAGTATCCTCCTTTAAAGTATATCTGGCCTACGACAATCTGCGGATCAATGATCGTGAGCTCTACGAGCTCCTGTGTGACATGAAGGAACTGGGTGGTATCGTCGGCGTTCACTGTGAAAATGGAGATCTGGTCAATGAGCTGGTGGCCGAACAGCTGGCGGCGGGCAACACAAGTCCCGCAGCACATCCGGCATCCAGGCCTGCGGAAGTGGAAGCCGAAGCCATATCCCGCCTCCTGTATATAGCGAAATTAGCCGACTGCCCCGTCCACATCGTCCACTTAAGCACGAAACTGGGACTGGAAGAAATCCGGAAAGCCAGGGCCAACGGCCAGACCGTCTACGTTGAGACCTGTCCCCAGTACCTGATCATGGACGACCGTGTGTACAGCCAGCCGGAATTCGAGGGAGCCAAATACGTGTGTTCCCCGCCGATCCGCAAAAAAGAAGACCAGGAAGCCCTCTGGGAAGGCATCATAAACGGAGAAATACAAACTGTAGCCACGGATCACTGCAGCTACAACTTCCACGGCCAAAAAGACTTAGGAATCGACGACTTCTCCAAGATCCCCAACGGCCTGCCCGGCATCGAGCACCGACCGGAACTGATCTACACCTACGGAGTCAAAACCGGACGCATCACCAAAGAAAAAATGTGTGAAATCCTGACTGCCAACAACGCTAAAATATTCGGCTGTTACCCGCAAAAAGGAGTCATCGCGCCCGGCAGCGACGCTGACATCGTGATCTGGCAGGACTGCCAGGAACCCATCACTGCCGCGGCCCAGCACCACAACGTAGACTACACCCCCTACGAGGGAATAGAGGTCCTGGGCAAGCCAGAGACCGTATTCCTCCGCGGCCAGGAAGTCTACCATGACGGAACGATCCTACAACCTGAGCTCGGCATCTACATAAGCCGTGAACCAGGCGGACTATAACACGTTCCGCTTAAGTACGAACACACGAAAAGAAGTCACCTAATTAAATGTACGCCTTAAATGTACCCCTCGCAAAATTAAATAGACAATTAAAAAAGCAAAAACTGCTGCACTGCCCTGTGTAATCAGGCAGTGCAGCAATTTTTTAGCAGCCAATATCCGGTACCTTTCAGGTCCCCCCTTTATTACAATTCCAAACAAAAAAACAAGCAGACTGCAGTACATGGAAAACGGTCTGATTTAACCAAGGGAGGGGAGCGAAACGTCGGAGCCTTGCGGGGATGGGCGGAAAATCTCGCGGGGACAAATCGCTTGAGGCCGGACCTTAGAACAGGTTACGCAGATGGCGGGAGAACCTCGCAGGGCCTGGAACACTGTTCGAGCCGTCCTTTGGCGAGTTTGTTCCAGGCCCTGCCAATAAGAGGTTCTCCCGCCATCGGAGTTACCTGTTCTTAGGCCCGGCCGAAGCGATTTGTCCCCGCGAGATTTTCCGCCCATCCCCGCAAGGCTCCGACGTTTCGCTCCCCTCCCGCCCCTTCACCCGGCCTTTCCCCCCGCTCATATATCCAAAGCCCCCTGAAATTACTTGTCAAATATTTCACAATTTCCCCGCGGAATAGCTTGACTTTTAAACTGTGAAATGAGATAATAGACCCAAATTGCGAATCTTATCGCAGTTGCATAATCCGGCCGTTAAGAATGAAAAGATGCCGGATAGATAGAACTAAAGGAGGACAAGATATGTCAACAAAAGCGTTTTATCCCAGAAACGAAATCGGCGCTGGCAAGGTTGGTTTTGCTAAAACCAGATCCATCATCGAAGCTGCTTTCTATGGGAACAATGTGGTTAAGGTTAACACCTTAAAAGAGGCTTATAATCTGGCCAAGAATTCTCCTGGAACCGTAGTTACTGACATGCCGGTTTACAGAGGCGAAGAATTCGGTCTTGAGCCCGACGCTAAGGTTTTGTTGTTTAATGATGGTTCCATTACCGGCCGTTACGCTGCTGCGAGAAGAATCGCCGGCGAACCCAATGTGAACTGTGATGAATTAGATAAAATGACCATGGACGCTGTATATGATACCAGATGGAAAAAAATGTATCATGCAGAGGCATATGTAGGACTGGATCCTGAATTCATGGTAAAAGCCCACCTTTTGATTCCGGAAGGCGAAGAGAATATCATGTATTCCTGGTTGTTGAATTTCCAGTATCTGAGTGACTATTATGTAAAGATGTATAAGGATTCCGTACCGGTAGGTGACGGAAAAGAGCCTGACATCTATATCTTCTCAAATCCCCAGTGGCCCGGCACCGACAAACCCGGATATGATCCGAAATGCCTGTGCTACTTCAATACAGATCAGAACTGTGCCGCTATTCTTGGTATGAGATACTTCGGTGAACATAAAAAAGGGACCCTGACCATGGCTTGGGCGATCGCTAACCGCAACGGTTACGCTTCCTGCCACGGCGGACAGAAGGAATACACTCTGGCCGACGGCTCCAAATATGTTGCTTCCGTGTTCGGTCTGTCAGGATCCGGAAAATCTACCCTTACCCATGCAAAACATGATGGAAAATATAAGATCCAGGTGCTTCATGATGATGCTTTCGTAATCAACACCGATACCTGCGCGTCCGTAGCTCTGGAGCCTACTTACTTTGATAAGACCCAGGATTATCCGACCAACTGCGAGGATAATAAATATCTGTTAACGGTCATGAACAATTCCGCGACCCTGGATGAGGACGGAAAAGTTGTAATCGTCACAGAGGATATCCGGAATGGCAACGGACGTGCGATCAAGTCCAAACTGTGGTCTCCGAACCGGGTTGACAAGATCGATGCTCCGGTTAACTCTATTATCTGGATCATGAAAGACCCGACGATTCCTCCGGTTGTTAAATTAAAAGGTGCTTCCTTAGCCTCCGTTATGGGTGCGACTCTTGCAACCAAGAGATCCTCTGCGGAGAGACTGGCTGAAGGCGTGGATCCGAACGCACTGGTTGTGGTTCCTTACGCGAACCCGTTCCGGACCTATCCGTTGTCCCATGACTTTGACAAATTCAAAAAATTAGTTGCTGAGAAAAATGTAGACTGCTATATTGTCAACACCGGCGACTTCATGGGCAAGAAAGTAAAGCCTGCCGATACGCTTGGCATCCTGGAAGCGATCGTAGAAGGCAAAGCGGACTTCAAACCCTGGGGACCTTTCTCTGATATTGAGATCTTTGACTGGGAAGGCTTCGTACCGGATATGAATGATGCAGATTATGTTGCTCAGTTAAAAGCCAGAATGAACGATAGATTAGAGTTTGTAAAATCCAGAGACACCTTCAAAGACGGTTACGATAAACTTCCTGCTGATGCTTTAGAGGCAATTCAGAAGGTAGTAGACGAATTAAACTAATTAGAACTAACAGAGGGCTGTTCTGAAGATAGGACAGCCCTCTCATAAGATGACTATAGGATCTGGCGGAATTTATATCGAGCGGCGGCCACCGCGCGCCCGCCCGTAGGGCATGATATTACGGGATGTAAATTATGGTAGGCTTATCCGCTTTGAAAATGGCGGATCAGATATAAATTATAGAATAATATGGAGGGTGAAACATGAGTAACAATGCAACAAATGCGGCAAGACAGAGAATTGACGCTCTTCTGGACGCAAACAGTTTTGTTGAAATCGGTGGATATGTTACGGCAAGAAACACAGATTTTAACTTAGCGGCAAAAGAAACACCCGCAGATGGGGTCGTAACAGGTTATGGTGTGATTGATGGGAATCTGGTGTATGTGTATAGCCAGGATGCCTCTGTAATGAACGGTTCCATTGGCGAAATGCATGCGAAGAAGATTGCAGGTTTGTACGATTATGCTATGAAAATGGGAGCTCCGGTGATCGGTCTGGTAGACTGCGCGGGCTTACGGCTCCAGGAAGCTACCGATGCATTAAACGGTTTTGGCGAGATCTATCTGAAACAGTCCCTGGCTTCCGGCGTGATTCCTCAGATTACAGCTGTTTTCGGTACCTGCGGCGGCGGTCTGGCACTGGTTCCCGGTTTGACGGATTTTACCTTTATGGAGGAAAAAGACGCGAAGCTCTTTGTAAACAGTCCCAACGCGATAGACGGAAACAATGTGACCAAGTGTGACAGCGCTTCCGCTAAATTCCAGAGTGAAGAAGCAGGACTTGTCGATGTAGTGGCAGACGCTGCTTCCATTTTAGAACAAATCAGACAATTAGTGTGTATGCTTCCTGCCAATAATGAGGATGATATGTCCTATGAAGAGTGTACGGATGATCTGAACCGGACATGTGCAGATCTGGCAAACGCGGCAGGTGATACGGCGATTGCACTTTCCAATATTTCCGATGACGGTGTGTTCTTCGAAGTAAAAAGAGCTTATGGACAGAACATGGTGGCCGGATTCATCAAATTAAACGGTGTGACGGTAGGCGCTTTGGCTAACCGCACAGAGATGTATGACGAAAACGGAGAGAAAACTGCGGAATTCGACAATGTTCTGTCTGTCAAAGGCTGCAGAAAAGCGGCGGAGTTCGTGAACTTCTGCGATGCTTTTGATATCCCGGTGCTGACCCTGACCAATGTAAAAGGTTTCAAAGCCAGCATGTGCGCAGAAAAGAATATAGCCAGAGAGGCAGCGAAGATGACCTACGCATTCGCCAACGCCACGGTACCGAAAGTAAATGTGATCATTGGCGAAGCTTACGGCAGCGCTTATGTGGCGATGAACAGCAAGTCCATAGGGGCAGACCTGGTATTCGCATGGCCTCAGGCACAGATCGGTATGATGGATGCGGGCTTAGCGGCTAAAATCATGTATGACGGCGAAAGCGCGGACATCATCAATGAGAAAACAGCGGAATATGCTGCGCTTCAGTCAAGTGCGCTGTCGGCGGCTAAGAGAGGATATGTAGATAACATTATCGATGCACAGGATACGAGAAAATATGTAATCGGTGCCTTTGAAATGCTGTTTACGAAAAGAGAGGATCGTCCGAGTAAAAAACATGGCACGGTCTAGGAGAGGTGGAAAGATATGAAAAAATTCCTTGTAGCAATATGTATCATGACCTGTCTCTTTTCCTTAACCGCTTGTGGAAAGAAAGTAGAAAGCCCTTTTGACGACTATCGGGATGAGGATTTTCGAGCGAATTCCGAAAGCTTGATTCAGGGTCTCAGCCAGTCGGATGACAGCTATTTGCAGAGCCTGATTGACCAGGAGGACGGAGTGATATCCGTTGCTGCAGAAAACTGGTTGGATGTCAAAGGAGAGCTCGGCGCTTATAAAGAGGCAAAGGACTTTGAAGTGAAACGGGAAGGAAAGCAGTTAAGCGCTATCCTGACCGCTCAGTTTGAGAAGAGAGAGGGAACCTTAACCATTACTTACAATGAGGATCTGCAGCCAACTTCGATCACTGTGGATGTGAATTACAGCATGGGAGAGCGAATGGGAAAGGCGGCCCTGAATACCCTGATGGGTATGGGCACGGTGTTTGTCATTCTGATCCTGATCAGCTTACTGATTTCCTTATTTAAGTATATCAATAAACTGGAAGCGAAAATGAACAAAAAACCGGCTGTTCAGGAAGTACCGGCACCGGCGGCTCCAGTCCTTGCAGAACCTGTAGAAGAACTTGCGGATGACTATGAACTGGTAGCAGTCATCAGCGCGGCGATCGCAGCGTCAGAAGGTACGTCTGCGGACGGCTTTGTGGTAAGATCAATCAAAAAAAGAACAAAATGGCAGAAGGCCTAATTGAAGATAGGAGGATTTATCCATGAAAAATTATACCATTACCGTAAATGGCAACGTATATGATGTAACCGTAGAAGAAGGCGCAGGTGCTCCTGTAGCAGCAAGCGCTCCCAAGGCTGCTCCGAAAGCTGCTCCCAAAGCTGCTCCGGCTCCCAGCGCAGCAAAACCGGCTGCAGGAGCTGGCAGCGTTCAGGTAAAAGCCAGCGTACCCGGCAAGGTATATGCGGTCGAAGCGAAAGTGGGACAGGCAGTAAAATCCGGAGATAATCTGATTATTCTGGAAGCGATGAAAATGGAAATCCCAGTTGTGGCACCTCAGGATGGAACAGTGGCCAGTATCGACGTGGCAGTAGGCGACGCCATTGAGTCCGGAGACGTTTTAGCAACACTCAACTAGGATTCATACGCTTAAAGAAGATTACCCTTCCGGGCAGAGTCGCAGCATTCGCTGCTTCATAAGGTATGCTTTACAGCACCCCTTAATATATGCCCTTCGGGCAGGGGCGCAGCATTCGCTGCTTCATAAGGTATGAATTCCCAATAAAAATATGGGAGGTTAGATCATGAGTTATGTATTAGAGACTATGGAAAACCTCATACACCAGACCGCGTTTTTTAATTTAACGATCGGAAACGTGGTGATGATTCTGGTTGCATGTGTTTTCCTGTATCTGGCAATACGAAAAGGATACGAACCGCTCCTGTTGGTTCCGATTTCCTTTGGTATGTTGCTGGTTAATATTTATCCGGATATCATGATGACGATTGAAGAATCTGCAAATGGTGCCGGTGGATTGCTCCATTACTTCTATCTGTTGGATGAATGGGGAATCCTTCCTCCGCTGATTTTCCTGGGCGTAGGAGCGATGACGGACTTTGGCCCTTTGATTGCGAATCCCAGAAGTTTCCTGCTGGGAGCCGCGGCACAGTTCGGTATCTTTATCGCATATTTCGGAGCGATTGCTTTTGGATTCGGGGATAAGGCTGCGGCAGCGATCTCCATTATCGGAGGAGCTGACGGCCCTACTTCGATCTACCTGGCCGGTAAGCTGGGGCAGACGGCGATCCTGGGTCCGATTGCGGTGGCGGCATATTCCTATATGTCACTGGTTCCGATTATTCAGCCGCCGATCATGAAATTACTGACGACGGAAAAAGAGCGGAAAATCAAGATGGAACAGCTGCGTCCGGTTTCCAAGCTGGAAAAAATCCTGTTCCCGATTATCGTAACCATCGTTGTTTGTGTTATCCTTCCTTCTACCGCTCCGCTGATCGGTATGTTGATGTTAGGTAACCTGTTCCGGGAATCCGGAGTAGTACGTCAGCTGACGGAGACGGCATCCAATGCCCTGATGTATATCGTGGTTATTCTGCTGGGTACCTCTGTTGGTGCGACCACCAGTGCCCAGGCTTTCCTGACCCCCACCACCATCGCTATCGTGGTATTAGGTCTGGTAGCATTTATCTTCGGCACGGCGGCCGGTGTCCTGTTCGGTAAATTGATGTGTCACCTGACCCATGGCAAGGTGAACCCGCTGATCGGCTCTGCCGGTGTATCCGCAGTTCCGATGGCAGCCCGTGTGTCCCAGAAGGTGGGGGCGGAGGCAGATCCCACCAACTTCCTGCTGATGCATGCGATGGGACCCAATGTGGCCGGTGTTATTGGTACGGCCGTTGCAGCCGGTGTGTTTATGGCAATCTTCGGTGTGTAATTTAAATATAAGAAGGAGGTAAAAAAGAATGGCAGAAAAAAGGCCTGTAAAAATAGTGGAAACGGTTTTGCGTGATGCACATCAATCCTTAATCGCGACCAGAATGAAAACGGAAGAAATGCTTCCGATAATTGACAAAATGGATCAAGTTGGTTACTACGCAGTAGAGTGCTGGGGTGGCGCAACCTTTGACGCATCCCTTCGTTTCCTGAAAGAAGATCCGTGGGACAGACTGCGTAAATTAAGAGCCGGATTCAAAAATACCAAATTACAGATGTTATTCCGCGGACAAAATATCCTGGGATACCGTCCTTACGCAGACGATGTGGTAGAATATTTTGTACAGAAGTCCATCGCAAACGGAATTGACATCATCCGTATTTTCGATTGCATGAACGATCTGCGCAACCTGCAGACAGCAGTTACCGCTACCAACAAAGAGGGCGGTCACGCGCAGGTAGCATTATCCTATACGCTGGGCGATGCCTACACGATGGATTACTGGACAGAGAAAGCAAAACAGGTAGAGGAAATGGGTGCAGATTCCCTGTGTATCAAGGATATGGCAGGACTGCTCGTTCCCTATGAAGCTACCCGTCTGGTAGAAACCCTGAAAAAAGCGGTCAAGATTCCGATCGATCTGCATACGCATTATACTTCCGGTGTAGCTTCCATGACATACCTAAAAGCCATCGAGGCCGGATGTGACATCATCGACTGCGCTATGTCCCCGTTCGCACTGGGAACCAGCCAGCCGGCCACCGAAGTTATGGTAGAGACCTTCCGTGGAACTGAATACGATACCGGATACGATCAGGCCTTACTGGCTGAGATTGCCGATTATTTCCGTCCGATGAGAGACAGCGCTCTGGACAGCGGCTTAATGAACCCGAAGGTATTAGGCGTCAATATCAAAACCTTATTATACCAGGTACCAGGCGGTATGCTCTCCAACCTGATGTCCCAGTTAAAGGAACAGCATGCGGAAGACAAGTACTATCAGGTTCTGGAAGAAGTTCCGAGAGTAAGAAAAGACTTAGGCGAGCCGCCGCTTGTGACCCCTTCCAGCCAGATCGTCGGAACGCAGGCAGTGTTCAACGTGCTGATGGGAGAACGCTACAAGATGGTAACCAAAGAGACAAAGGCCGTGCTGTCGGGCGAATACGGCGCCACCGCAAAACCTTTCAACGCAGAACTCCAGAAAAAAGTGATCGGAGACGCGACCCCGATTACCTGCCGTCCGGCAGATTTGATCGAGGCAGAGTTAGACAAGTTAGAAAAAGAAGTGGCACCCTGGAAGCAGCAGGATGAGGATGTCCTCACCTATGCGCTGTTCCCTCAGGTAGCAGTGGACTTCTTCAAATATCGTCAGGCGCAGCAGACCAAAGTGGACGTGACTGTGGCCGATACGAAAAATGGGGCTTATCCGGTTTAGATTCTGCTAAGGGAAAACGAGTGGGACAGAAGAAACACCGTGCCTCTGAACCAGGAATTTCTGAAGAAATTCCCGGTTCAGAGGCACTTAATTTTTTGCGTGGAAGCAAAAAGTTGGTTTCTTCTGTCCTGCTCGTTTTCCCTTAGACTCCGCCGCAGCTCGCTCATGCCTTTTGGGCGGATCTATCGTTTGAGCTTGGAGCCATCTGCCGGGAATACCGGAGGCGGAAACCTTGAAATGGAAAATATTGTCAGATTTGATTGAAATCGCATTGGAATTATGACGAAATTTGGTAGAAATTGTTGTGTTTTTGATTATTTTGGTCTGGTTTGCTTGATTTTTGATACAACAAACGGTATAAATATAAGTAAGGGTTTTTGGTTTGCAAAAAATGGAAATTGGAGATAGAATGGATGACGGCTTTCGGAGGACTTGATGTTGGAAACTTAGAGGGAGGAAGGACGTGTATGGTTGAGGATGGTGCTGCTTTGGAAACGAAAACTTTTGCCTTGTCTTTGAGCCAACAGAATATTTGGAATCTGGAGCAGGCTTATCCCGGGACATCCATTAATAATATCAGTACGACCATTAGAATCCAGGGACGGATTGATTTTCATGCTTTGCAGAAAAGCTTGAATCAGGTGCTGGCTTCTGATGGTTCTTTGCGTACCCGTATCATCATGGACGGGGGACGGCCGGTACAGTATCATGCGCCTTATGTGAAGGAGGTTTTTCCGGTCCTGGATTTTTCACATACCAGCGGACAGGGGATGGAGAGCTGGGAACATGCGGTGACCAGAGAGGTGATTCCGCTGGAGGATGGTCCGCTGTATCGATTCGTGCTGTTCCGTACCGGGGAGAATTCGGGGGGAGTGTTGATCAAGGTCCATCATATTATCTCGGATGGCTGGGCGCAGGTTTTGCTCTGTAACCGGATCGGACAGACTTATCTGGATCTGCTTTCGGATAAGGAGGTGAAGCTTGAAGAGTCTCCCAGCTATCAGCTGCATGTCCAGGAGGAGCAGGAGTATTTGAAATCAGCCGCCTATCAGAAGGATCTGGCATATTGGTCCGGGGTGATGCGGGATGCCGGTGAACCCTCCATGATCAAACAGGTGAAGAGCGCGGCGGTAAGCCCTGTGGGCCGAAGGAGCAGTTTCAGGCTTCCGGATGTGATCAATCATGCGATCTATTCCTTCTGTATGCAGAACCGGGTGGCGCCTTTCGCGGTGTTTTACATGGCTCTGGCTATCTATTTCAAGCGGATCGGCGGTGCGGACCGTTTCACGATCGGGGTTCCGATCTATAACCGCAGCAGTTTCGTGTCCAAACAGACCACAGGGATGTTTGTCAGTACCCTTCCTTTTATAAGTGATATCCATGAAGAATGGTGTTTTTCCGAATTTAATGAGCAGCTGGCACTGAATTGGTATGAGCTTTTGCGTCATCAGAAATTCCCCTTTGCGGATATTGTCCGGATGGCGGAGGAAGGGCAGAAGCTATCGGGAAGATTGTTCCATATAGCGCTGTCTTATCAGGACAGCACGATTTTAAAAAGCAGGGATACATCTGTGCATTTTTCCGGGCGCTGGCATTATAACGGTTATCAGGCCGAGCATCTGTGCATTCATTTAAGTAACCTGGAGGATAACCGTAGGTATTCGGTGGATTATGATTATCTGACACAGTTTTATTCGGACCGGGAGATTGAAGAATTGCACAGATGCCTGCTGAATATTTTACAGGAGGCGCTGTATGCGCAGGAAAGACCCATCTATCAATTGTCGGTGCTGGGCAGTGAGGAGCGGGAACAGGTATTATATACCTTTAACAGAACGATAAAAGCGGTGCCGGAGGAGGGACTGTATGAGCAGCTGCGCCGGCAGGTACAGGATCATCCGGGACGGGTGGCTGTAATCTGTGAGGGTACGAGAGTCAGCTATCAGGAGCTGGAACACATGGCGTATCCGGTTTATGAAGCCATCCGTCAGGGCGGTGTTATGGAAAATGCGCTGGTAGCGGTATTCCTTCCGAAAAAGCCGGAACTGCTGGCAGCGATGGTCGGTATCGTAAGAGCCGGCTGCGCCTATCTGTTATTATCTACGGACCAGCCGGAAGGGCGGGTTGCGGATATCTTAAACCAGAGCGGTGCGAAGTTTCTGATTTCTGAAGAGAAGATCCTGCATGATGCGGGCTTTGGCGGCATTCCGGTACCTGTCCTGGATATAGGAAGCCTGATGGAAAACGAAGGGGATCAGGATGGCTGCGCAAAGGAGCGGCCGGGAGATCTGGCGTATGTGGTTTATACTTCCGGTAGTACCGGTAAACCAAAAGGGGTGGAAATTACCCGGCAGAATGTCATCAATTTTGCCCAGGCGATGTCTGATGTATATGGAAAGGGAGCGGTTCTTTCCATTTGTAATGTGGGCTTTGACGCATTTATGCTGGAAAGTATCGTGGCGCTGTTAAACGGCAGAACGGTCGTGCTGCCCAGGGAGGAAGATACCGAGTCGCCGGAGAGAATAGCCGGTTTGATTACCGGTTATGGGGTTGGTTTTATGGCCCTGACGCCTTCCAGGCTGATGGCGTTTTTAAAGAACGGCCTTTTTTTGGAGGCCATGCGTTATTTGGAAAGTATTGTCTGCGGCGGCGAAGCATTTCCCGGTGAATTACTTTCGCAGCTGCAGATCTGTTCCAATGCCCGTATTTACAATCAGTACGGCCCCTCAGAAGCTACCGTGGGGGTCAGTATGAAGCTTTTGAATCATACGGATCAGATCACAGCGGGGCCTCCGATGCAAAACTGTAGGCTCTATGTGCTGGATGACTGGATGAATCCGCTGCCCATCGGGATATACGGTAATCTCTATATCGGCGGTGCGTGCGTGGGCAAGGGGTATCGTAATCATGCACAGCTGACAGAAGAAAGCTTTCTTGATAACCCCTTTGTATTGGGGGACCGCATATACCGGACCGGAGATACCGCACGATGGACGCCGGAGGGTGAGATCGTTCTCGGGGGGAGAACCGATCAGCAGCTGAAGCTTAGAGGCATACGGCTGGAACCCCAGGAGATCGCAGCTTGTCTGGCTTCCCATCCGAATGTGAAAGAGGCCGCGGTCAAGGTAATCACAGACCAGGGCCAGGAGGTTCTGGCTGCCTATTACACCTCACGGGAAACATTGACGGAAGGAGAGCTGCTGACCTATGCTGCCTCTTATCTGCCGCGCTATATGCTTCCCTCCGTGATCATACGGCTGGAAAAGATTCCGCTTACTTCCAATGGAAAGGTGGATGAGTCCGCGCTCCCGAACCCGATTCCTGCAGGCAGGAGCACAAAGGCCGGTACCCGGCTTCAGGAAGAACTGCTGGGGATATTCCGCACAGTGTTGGAGCGCGGGGATCTGGATATTGAAAGTGATTATTTCCTGTATGGAGGGAATTCTCTGAATGCCATGCAGGTGATCTATGAAATAGAGAATCAGACAGGACACGCCATGCGGATCGCAGAATTATATGCCTGCCGGAATGTCAGGAGACTGGCAGAATATCTGGGTGACGATGGCAGGGCGGCCGGGCAGGCGGACGGTACTACAGGCCAAACGGATACGGTTCCCGGGCAGAGAACGCTGGGAGAACTGATGCCGGCTCCGAAACTGGAGCGTTATCCCATGATGCCGATTCAGCAGGGAATCTATGTTCAGTCCCACTTTGGGGACGGACAGCTGGCTTATCATATGCCAGGCGCTTTCTGTCTGCCTGCGGAAGCGGACTTAGGCAGGATACAGCAGGCATTCCGGGATTTGATCGCAGGGGATCCTGTGCTGCGCACTTCATTTAAGCAGGATCCGGACGGGGTATATGCTTATGTGAATGAACGGGTACCATTTGATATACCCGAGCTTCAGGGGGAGGACCAGGAAGAGGTGTTCGGGAAGTTCCTGCGCCCGTTTTCTTTGGAGGAAGCGCCGCTATTGCGGGCCGCGTTCTGGCGCAGACCAGACGGGAAATGGCTGCTTCTGCTGGATATGCATCATATCATCGGGGACGGATTAAGCACACCGATTCTGATCAGGCGGCTGGATGAGCTGTACTGTGGAAAGGGGTTCTCCGGATCAGGAGTCAGTTACCTGGACTATGCGTATGAACAGATGCAAAAGGAAAATGCGGCGGATCCGGCCTGCAAAGAATACTGGCTGGAGAACCTGAATTCCCTGCCGGAAGCATTGAATCTTCCCACCGATTTTGCCAGACCGCACCAGTTTGATTATCGGGGAAAAATACTGACGCACCGGCTGTCCGGTCCGCTGAGCGGGAAATGTGATGCTTTTTGTGCAGCGGCCGGGATTACTAGCCACACGTTTTTTGCGGCAGCCTTTGGCCTGCTTCTGGCAAAGCTTTCCGGTAAAGAAGATCTCGTGGTCGGGACACCGGTTTCCGGAAGATTACGGCCTCAGGAGCTTAAGATATGCGGGCCTTTTATCAATACGCTTCCGCTGCGGCTGCATCCGGAGCGTGGAATTACGGTAATGGAATATATGCATGCGGTGCAAAGGGCTTTAGCAGGCCTTCTGGATCATCAACGGATCTCGCAGGAGGAGATTATAGCGATGCATAATCTTCCGAGAACCTTCTCTCAGAATCCGTTGTATCAGGTAATGTTTTCCCAGAGGCCTCTGGATGCGGGAGAATTTAAGCTGGGCGGAGAAGCTCTGGCCTATTACCCTATTCCCATGGGCACTGCAAAGTCGGACTTAACCCTGGAGACGGCAAAGGATAAGCAGGGCTATTTCTTCTGCCTGGAATATGCCACCAGTCTGTTTTTGGAGGAAACGGCAGCCTATCTGGGCCGCTGCCTGGAACAGATCGTGGAAGAATTTATCGGGAATCCGGATCAGACTTTATATGAGCTGTATCCGGTAACCAACAGCGACCAGATGAAACTGGTGGAAGAACCGAATTTTATGTATACACCGTATCTGAACTTACCGATACATAAAATTATTGAGCGTACGGTGGAGCTGAATCCGGATGCAGTGGCTGTGGTATTTCACAAAGAGAAAATTACCAGAGCGGAGCTTCTCGCCCGGGCGGATGAGATCGCCGGCCTGTTGGCAGCGGCAGGAGCCGCCGGAGGTGACCGGATCGGTTTGATCATGCATCGGACGCCGGATCTGTTTGCCGCCATGCTGGGCATCCTGAAGGCGGGCTGCGCTTATGTGCCGATGCTGCCGTCTTATCCGGAACTAAGGCTTAAGACTATGCGGGAAACCGCAGGGATGCGGCTGATCCTCTGTGATAAGCGGGCACAGGCGGTGCTCCCTGGAGAATTAGGCTGCCCGCTTGTCTGCGTGAGACAAAAGGATGACGGGGAAATCTTCGGAGCGGATGCCTGTCAGGCACCGGCGGCAGGTAAGTTTCAGGATGTGCCGGTCAAGGGATCGGATCTGGTAAATGTGATGTTTACCTCGGGTTCCACCGGCAGACCGAAAGGGGTTATGCTAAAACACAGTTCGGTATCCAATCTGTATGTGAGTATACGGGAACTGTTGGAACGTGCAAAGGGACCGATCCTGTGTACTACCAATGTGGTATTTGACAGTTTTATCGGGGAGAGCCTGTTCCCGCTGGCTATGGGGAAAGAGATCGTACTGGCCGATGAAGAGGAAATGATGCTTCCGTGGAAGCTGGCTGATTTGATCGTCCATGAGGATGCGGAGATATTCCAGGTTACACCGGCGCGTCTGCAGATGTGTCTGAGCAACACTTCCTTCTGCGCGGCAGCGAAGAGTTTGCGGCTGGTGCTGCTGGGTGGTGAGGTGCTGATGCCGGCGCTTCTGCAAAAGCTGCATCAGGTCAGCGAAGCGGTGAGTATTAATATGTATGGGCCTACCGAGGCGACCGTCTACATGACTATGATAGAGGTATTTCCGGAAGGGCACATAACAATTGGACGTGCGTTGCGCAACAGCAGGATCTATGTGCTGGACGAGAATCTGAAGCCTGTGATGCCTGCCGCCTGCGGAGAATTATGCCTGGCAGGAGAATGCCTGGCAGCCGGCTATATATCCAGGCCGGATTTGACCGAAAAGGCGTTTGTGCCGGATCCGTTTGTTCCGGGAGAGCTGATGTATCGAAGCGGTGATATTGGCCGGCTCCGCCTGGATGGTTCCTATGATTTCCAGGGACGCAGGGATGCCCAGGTCAAGCTGAACGGACAGCGTGTGGAATTGGATGAAATATCAGGAGCGATACTGGATTCCGGATTCGTGGTCCAGGCCGCGACCGTTCCGGTCGCTAAACCGGATGGGGCGATGGAACTGTGCTCCTTCTATCAGGCAAAAGATGGCGGCAGGGTTGACGAGGAGAAACTGCTCGGACATCTGAAGAAGCTTCTTCCGGCTTATATGCTGCCGTCAAGATTGGTGGCGCTTAAGGAAATGCCCTTTACCCCCAGCAGCAAACTGGATCTGCAGGCGCTGAAAAAGATGGCCGCGTCCATGAAGGATGCGCCGCCTTCGACAAAGAGAAGTTCTTCCGGGAAAATGAGGACAGCAGCGGAGGAGCTTCAGGAGCAGCAGGTAAGAGAGAAGGAGCTTCAGGAGCAGCAGGTAAGAGCGAAGGGGATTCAGGAGGAAGCGCGGCCGGAAGAAAGATCCGGTAGTAATAGTGAAATATCCGTTCCGCAGGCGAATGTGGATTCCGTGTTACAGATCTGGTCGGAAGTACTGGCCAGGGAGAATCTGGAACCGGGTGTTCCCTTCTTCGAGCAGGGCGGTACTTCCCTGGCGGCACTCAGTGTACTCAGCAGATATTATAATCATAAATGGGAGATGTCTCTTCAGGAGTTCTATGAACATCCGACCGTGGCAGAGCAGCTTAATATCCTGAATCCGAACTGGAAAAGTCAAAAATATACGGAGAATAATCAGGAACCAGGGAATAACCAGGAACCAGGGAATAACCAGGAACCAGGGAATAACCAGGAACCAGAGAATAACCAGGAACCAGGGAACAGCCAGGAAATGGAGAATTCCCGGGAACCTCGCATAAAGGTGCCGGTACAGAACGGTGTAGTTAAGGAAACAGACCAAAGAGAGAAACATCGCCCCCACCGGTTGGGCAGAGTGTTACTGACTGGTGCCACAGGCTTCATGGGAGCTCATCTTCTGCATGCATTGATAGACGCCGGCGCGGGTACCGTGCTGTGTCTGATGCGGGACGGCAGCAGGGAGCGGCTGATGGAGCGGCTGTCCTGGTACTTTGGTGCAGGCTGGCTGCAGAGCGCTGCCGGCAGGATCAAGGTAATCGCCGGGGATATCAGCAGGCAGGAACTGGGTCTATCCCATATGAATTATATCGATCTGGTGGGCAGGCTGGATGCCATCTATAACAGCGCGGCGGATGTGCGCCATTATGCCTCTGACGCGGAGGAATATACCGCTACCAATGTAACCGGCGTGGAGCATATCATAGAGCTGGCGGAGCGGTCAGGGGCCGTGCTTCATCACATGTCCACGTGCAGCGTCAGCGCTGAGCAGCTGATCGGCAGGGAAGGGCCCGCAGTTTTTACCGAGCACGATTTCGACATAGGCCAGGACTGGCAGTCGAATCTGTACGTAAAGACAAAGTTCCTGGCGGAAGCCAGGGTGTTTGATGCCATAGAGCGGGGCGTGGATGCCAGAATCTACCGGCTGGGCAGGCTGGTGGGCAGATGTTCGGACGGTACGTTCCAGGTGAACCCGGACAGTAACGCGTTCTATCTGCTGATGAAAGGGATCGCCGTCCTGGGCGTGTTTCCGGATACCATGGCGGATCATCTGACAGATCTGACACCGGTGGATTATAGTGCGGATGCGATTCTGGCTCTGGAACGTTCACAGGAACGCGTATTTCATATATTGAGCCCGCGTCAGACGAGGATGGAAGAAATTATTCGGGCAGTACTGCCGGATACCCGGTTCCTGCCGGAGCCGGAATTTGAAGAGCGGTTGTCACAGCGGCTTTCCAAAGGATATCACGCGGAGCTGATGCCCCTTGCTGATTTCTGGAATCATATAAAAACGGCTCCTCCAGTCATCGAAGTTACTGCCGAATACACATGGCAGCTGTTGGAGAAGCTGGGATTTCAACGGGAGATCCCGGGCCCCAAACGGTTATTGCAGAATTTTCTGTTTGCAGCCCAAAAGGATGAGGGCGAATCCCATTAGGAATACCTATTATACTGACGAGGGGGGAGAAGATGGTTTCCGACCTGACCGCTGTTATATTTATTATATCCCTGGCAGCAATTGTATTTTATTTTGGCTCCAGTTTAAAGAATCGGAGACAGGGCCTGCTCAACACTCTGTTTATGGAACTGGTACTGCTGTACAGTCTGTGGGTGGTGGCGCTTCTGGGAATGAAGTTTACGAAAACGGATAACACGACGCAGCTCATGGTGCTGGACTGTATCACGACGGCGGGGGCGCATATGGCGGCCTTATATCTTACGATCGCGATTGCATTTGTAAAAAGCTACGACAAACTGCCGAAGTATTGTTACCTGCTGTTTATCGTCCCCTGTCTCACGACCTTATTGTGTGTCACGAACCCGCTCCACCATCTGTATTATGTGGAATTTTCAGTGATCAAAAGTGAACTGGTGATGGGGCCCTATGTTCCGATATCAGGAATTTACAGTTATATCTGTCTGGTGGCCAGCAGCTTTATTATGATTAATTTCGCGATAAAGAACCGCAGCCGCTTGTATTTAAAGCAGAGTATCCTGTTCGCGTTGGGAGGTTTCAGCCCGCTGATCGTCAGCGCGATCGCGACATTTACCAACAGCCTGCCTATCTCGGCGACGGCCCTTAGCTTTATTCCTATTATTGTTTTCGACGGCATCGCGATCTACCAGCTGCATCTGGTGGACATCAAACCGATCGCCATGCAGCACGTACTGGATTGGATCTCGGATCTGTACATGGTCCTGAGTGACAATGGACTTGTGATCAATTATAATGTTCCATTTGAGAAAGTGTTTGCTTCCCAGTATGGCATAACGGAGAACCGATATCTGAAAGACTGTGTGAAAGAGGAGGATATCTCCAAAAAAACGGCAATTTATAATATGTTGACCGCCGTCGATGCCTGTATGGAGGCCGACACGGTGATTTCTTATGAACAGGCGGTCACATTAGAAAAAGAAGGTACGCCTGTAAAATATTATTATGTGACGGATGTTTCTCCATTGAAAAACGGAGATCAGCTGGCTGGCTTTGTAGTGATTTTCAAAGATGTGACGCAGTTAAAGCGAAGTATGCAGCAGCTGCAGGACGGACAAAAGCATATGATGGAGCAGGAACGGTTCGCCTTTCTGGGGCAGATGATGGCGGGGCTGGCCCACAATCTGAAAACTCCGATCATGAGTATATCTGGATGCGTGGCCACTGTGGAGAGCCTGGTAGACGAATATGAGTCCAGCCTCAGCGATCCCCAGGTGGTGGAGGAAGATTATCGGGAGATCTGCAATGAGATAAAGGATTGGCTGCAGAAAATCAGGGAATCCACCTCCTATATGTCTGAGATCATCACGGCGATTAAGGGACAGGCCAACAGTGTGACCCCGTTTGGGGATTCCACATTTACCCTGAATGAATTGATGAAACGCACGACGCTGCTGATGCGCCATGAACTTTATACCAGCGGTTGTACGCTTGTGGCTGATTATGATCCGTCCCTGAATGTGACGCTTCATGGGGACATCAATAATCTGATCCAGGTAATGAACAATTTGGTTTCAAACGCAATATATGCGCAGAAGCAGGTTGGCGGCGGTAAAATTGTGATCGGTATGAAAGCGGACAAAGAAGAGCTGCATGTATCTGTGGCGGATACCGGTCCCGGAGTCAGCCCGAATGTGAGGGCACGGCTGTTTAAAGAAATGATAACCAGTAAAGGAACGATGGGAAGCGGGTTGGGACTGTATATTTCAAACGCCGTAGTAAGAGGAAAGTTCGGCGGAACCATGTGGTTACAGGATAACCCCGGCGGAGGCGCTGTCTTTGGATTTTCCATTCCATTGGGGGCAGCTCCTGTTGTTAAGAGAGAGGAATCGTAAGAGGTACAGTGTATGAGACAGGGAAAACGAATGACTAAAAGGAATACTTTTTCGATTTTGACAGTGGATGATGATCCTATTATGACATCAACGCTGCAGGCTTATTTCCAGAGATCGGGATATCTCGTCGACACGGAGAATGATCCGTCGAAGGCTGTGGAACGGGTGAGAAACGGCCGGTATGACATCCTTCTGCTGGATTTCCTGATGATTCCTATCTGCGGAGATCAGGTGGTGGAGCAGATCCGCCGGTTTAACAAAGAAATTTATATTATTTTGCTGACCGGCCACAAAAGCATGGCTCCGCCAATTAAGACAATACGGGAATTGGAGATACAGGGATATTTTGAGAAAAGTGACCGGTTTGACCAACTGGAATTGCTTGTGGAATCCTGTGTAAAATCGATTCGCCAGATGCGGACGATTCAGGAATACCAGCATGGTTTGTCTGCCATTTTGGATATTCTGCCTAATATATATCACCTGCAGGCAGCGGAAAAGCTGGCGGAAAGCATTATGGAAGGTGTCCTGGAAATCACCCGGTCGGAAGACGCGTTTGTGGGGATAAATTCCTGTAACTGCGTTTCCTTTCCGGCGGATCAGGGGCTGGGGCCAGAGCTGCCGGAATGCATTATGAAGCGAAACGGCGGCTATTTTACAGATGAAGTGGTGGCGCGGTATGTGCATATGTTCCGGGATGAGGGCAGAAAGGAGCCGGTGGAAGAGGAAGAACTCCTGATGATCCCGATCCGCAGCGGCCAGATGGAGTGCATTGGGCTGATCGGGATCAGGTCCCCGCACGGGATTCGTTTTGAGCAAAGGCAGCTTCTGGAGATTTTTGCCAGACAGTCCGCGCAGGCAGTTTTGAATACCACACTTCATGCCATGGTAAATAAACAGAAGGAAGAGCTGGGGAAGGCTTACGAGGATCTGCGGGACGGCTATATAGAGGTGGTGAGCACCATGCGGTTGATGGTGGATGCCAGGGATATCTATACCCGCGGCCACTCGGACCGGGTTTCCTATTATGCGGTGCGCACGGCGCAGCAGCTCGGCAGGAGCAGCGACTACTGCGAGAGGCTTAAAGTCGCCAGCCTGTTTCATGATATCGGGAAGCTGGGGGTACCGGATTCCATCCTTCTAAAAGAAACCAAGCTGAGCGAGGACGAATACGAAAGGGTCAAAAAACACGCGGCGAAAGGAGCGGAGATACTCTCCGCGATCCGAAGATTTGGGGATATCGCCCCTATCGTGCGGGGACACCATGAACGGTATGACGGCGGCGGATACCCGGACGGGCTCAGCCGCAACGATATACCGGAGGAGGCCAGGATCATAGCGGCGGCAGATTCCTTCGACGCCATGACATCCGACAGGCAGTACCGGAAATCCCTGGGTTTTGACAAGGCGGTGAAGGAACTGACAGACGGCAGGTACACCCAGTTTGATCCGGACATCGTGGATGCCTTTCTGACGGTGTTAAACGATTACGAGAAGATAAAAGAGGAGCTGGCCTGGACTTATGAAGAGGCGGTTCTGTAGAAGAAAATACATAAAAAGCAGGAGGCTCAAATGAAAAAATTCCCTTTGTATGATACCGAATATTTTGATACGATACCAGCGTACCTGGACGGCCTGTCACGTAAATTCGGGAGTCGGGAGGCCATTTCTTACTTTACCAGAAAACAGGAAAAAATCACGATTACCTATGAGGAACTGGTTTTACGTGTCACATATTTGAAAGAAGAGCTGATTGCGATGGGGATGGCGGGTGGCCATATTGCGATCGTCAGTGAAAACAGCTGCGACTGGGTTGTGGCCTGCCTGGCGGTTATGGCCTGCGGATCGGTTGCCGTGTGTGTGGATATCGAGCAGTCCGATGACAACATCAGAGAGATGGTCCAGATGTCGGACGCGTCGGCAGTATTCACTTCCGCAGGATACCGGTCGGTTTTTGATCCGGTCAGTGTGGACCAGTTGGATTTAAAACATGTAATATTAATGGGGGCACACAAGGAGGGGACACTAAGCCTTGAGGAATTGTGTGAAAAAGGCAGAAAACGTGCAATAGAACAGAAAAGTAGCCGTATCACAGTACAGCCGGAGCAGCCGGCGGTAATTGCCTTCACATCGGGCACTACCAGCAAATCCAAATTAGTGATCTTAAGCCATAAGAATATTTTGAAAAATATGTGTGATTCCTGTCTGTATGTGACGTTTGAAGAGACCGTATTCTGCTCGCTGCCTTTTTATCACACGTACGGGCTGACCTGTTCCATACTGGGTTCGCTGTTAAGGGGGACTCACGTCTATATAAACGGGGATCTGAAAACGATGCTGCGGGATCTGAAACTGGCCAGGCCAGATACTATGCTGACAGTTCCGCTGATTGTGGAATCCATCTATAATCAAATTTGGCTGAATGCGGAGAAAGCCGGAAAGGCAGAGCAGCTGAAAAAACTGTTAAAACTGGTCCGTACTTTGAGAAGATGCGGCATCCGTATAAAGAGCAAAACTCTGGAAGGTATCCGGGAACAGATCGCGGGCAATCTGCACATTATGATCTGTGGCGGGGCTCATCTTGGAAAAGAAATTTCAGAGGATTTTGAGTCTTTAGGTATTCTGATTTTACAAGGTTATGGAATCACCGAATGTTCACCGCTGATCTCCGTAAACAGCAACCGGTCTTATAAGATGGGTTCGGTCGGGTATGTGCTGCCCAGCTGTGAGATCAGGATCGTGGAGGATGAGATATGGGTCCGGGGGGATTCTGTGATGGAAGGATATTACAAATCACCGGAGCAGACAAAAGAAGTGATGGTGGATGGTTGGTTTAAAACCGGTGACCTGGGGTATCAGGATAAAGATGGATGCCTGTATCTGACGGGGCGAAAAAAGAATTTGATTGTATTTAAAAATGGAAAGAAAACGTCACCGGAAAAGCTTGAAGAGATGATCATGCAGGTACCTCTGGTCAAGGAGGTTGTCGTAACAGGAACAGCCAGCGGTACATCCGTGGATGACGTCAAGATTACGGCCAGTATCTATCCGGATCCGGACCGGACCGGTCCGATGTCTTCTTATGAGATACTGGAAGCCCTGCAAAAAGAGATCGATTCCATTAATGAAAAACTGCCGACCTATCAGCAGGTACAGATGATAAATATACGGGAAAAAGAATTTTCTAAGACAGGGACGAAAAAGATCAAGCGGCATATGGCTTAAGCATTGATTTGGCTTGTGAGTCAACTATGGAATTAGAAATGGAAGGGTGGAGGATGAATCATGCTGGAATTTATCCAGGACGCAATATATACCGTGACCGGTAAAAAGGGGGTCACCTATGACACCGATTTTATTAAAGATCTGGCTTTAAATTCATTTGATATTATGAATATTATCGTTATTTTTGAAGATCATTTTGATATCTCGATCCAACCGCGGGAGGTCTGGCATCTGCATCTGGTCCGGGACGTGATCGAGTATCTGGAGGAGCGGGGAATAACCCAGCCATAAATTAGAATAGACAAAAAACCTGGGGCCATGATATAATGTCGTCAGACATTATATCTGCGCCGGAGCGCTTTCCTTAGCGCGGAGTGTGCATCCCACGGAGGGATCATGATTGCTGTGCAATCGTGAGTAATGTCGTCAGACATTATATCTGCGCCGGAGCGCTTTCCTCAGCGCGGAGTGTGCATCCCGCGGAGGGATGGAATGGAGACAGGAATGAAAAGGGTTTTGATTATCGGCGGAGGCGCTGCGGGCATGGCAGCGGCTGTTTTTGCCGCCCGAAGCGGTGTCTGTCAGGTAGAAGTTTTTGAGAAGAATGAGAAGCTGGGAAAAAAACTATTTATCACAGGAAAAGGGCGCTGCAATGTAACAAACGCTTGTGATACGGAAGAACTATTCACGAGTGTGCGGTCCAATCCGAAGTTTTTATATAGCGCTTTCTATGGATTTACAAATCAGGATGCAATGCAATTCTTTGAAGATCTGGGAGTCCCGTTGAAAGTGGAGCGTGGGAACAGGGTCTTTCCGGTGTCCGACCATTCTTCGGACATCATCCGTGGATTGGAAAATGAAATGAAACGCCTTCAAGTGCAGATCCATCTGCGCGCGGAAGTGACAGACATTATAATAGAAGAAACTCGTTTTCATGGAATCCGGTTAAAAGATGGACGGGTGGTGTGCGCGGATGCCTGTGTGGTAGCGACAGGCGGATGTTCCTATCAGGCCACCGGCTCTACCGGCGATGGCTACCGGTTTGCCGGGGCCGCCGGCCATCAGGTGACGAAGCTTTCGCCGTCCATTGTCCCCATGGAAGTAAAAGAGGATTATGTCAAGCGTCTGCAGGGCCTGTCCCTGAAAAATGTGCAGGTAACGATCACAGCCGGGAAAAAGGAGCTGTATTCGGATTTTGGGGAAATGCTCTTTACCCACTATGGGGTCAGCGGTCCTCTGATCTTAAGCGGAAGCAGCTATATCACGAATCAGATTGGGAAGGACACAGTAACACTTTCTATCGACCTAAAGCCTGCGCTTACCCAGGAACAGCTGGATCATCGGATTCTTCGGGATTTCGAGGAAAACAGGAACAGGGATTTTAAAAATTCACTGGGGAAATTATTCCCCGCGAAGTTGATACCGGTGATCGTAGCGTTAAGCGGGATATCGGAGGAGAAAAAGGTTCATGAGATCTCCAGAGAGGAACGGCAGCAGCTGGTGAGGTTGATTAAACATCTGACGATGACGGTGACCGGGCTTCGGGGATATCAGGAAGCGATTATTACCAGGGGCGGAGTGAATGTAAAAGAGATCAATCCGTCCACCATGGAATCCAGAAAAACACAAGGACTTTATTTTATCGGAGAGGTTCTGGATCTGGATGCAGTGACCGGGGGATTTAATCTACAGATCGCCTGGTCTACAGCATATACGGCCGCGCAGGGAATCACAGCCGCGGCGAAAGACGGACCAGTCTCATAGGCTGTGCGTCGAAGAAGCAACAAGGGAGGAAGGTTTATGGGCTATAGTATTGCAATTGACGGACCTGCGGGAGCGGGGAAGAGTACGATTGCGAAGCGTATCGCGAAATCGCTGTCATTTGTCTACGTGGACACCGGGGCCATGTACCGGGCGATCGCGCTGCACCTGATCAGGCAGGGGGTACCGCCGGGCGATTCCGATCAGATCGGAAAGGCATGTCAGGAAGCGGATATCACGATACGCTATCGGGACAGTGAGCAGCAGGTTCTTCTGAACGGGGAGAATGTCAACGGGCTGATCCGCACGGAGGAAGTTGGAAATATGGCCTCCGCATCATCGGTCAATCCAAAGGTGAGATTAAAGCTGGTGGAGCTGCAGAGAGCTTTGGCGGCCGGGGCGGATGTGGTCATGGACGGCAGGGACATCGGCACTTATGTGCTGCCGGACGCATTTTTGAAGATCTATCTGACGGCCAGTGTCAAGACCCGTGCCAACAGGAGATATCTGGAATTACAGAAAAAGGGAATGGCATGTGATCTGGCGCAAATCACGGTAGATATAGAAGAACGGGATCACAGGGATATGACCAGGGATTTCGCCCCGCTTCGGCAGGCGGAAGATGCGGTTCTGGTAGATACGTCCTCTATGAAGATTGATGAAGTGGTTGATCAGATCCTGAAGTTATATAAGGAAAAGAGAGCAAAGGTATGAAAGTAAAGCTTGCGAAAACCGCGGGATTCTGTTTTGGAGTTAAGCGCGCGGTGGACAGAGTGTATGAAGAAGTGGAAAAGGGAGGAAGTCCGATCTATACCTTTGGCCCGATTATTCATAACGAGGAGGTCGTGGATGATCTGGAGCGAAAAGGAGTATCGGTAATTCATACGGAGGAAGAGTTAAAACAGCTGAAAAAAGGTATCATTATCATACGTTCCCACGGGGTATCCAAACATATTTACCAGGTAATCGAGAAACAGGGATTGAAAATGATCGATGTGACCTGTCCGTTTGTCTTGAAGATCCATCGGATCGTGGAGCGGGAGAGCGCCCTGGGAAAACATATTGTAATAATTGGCAATGACAAGCATCCCGAAGTGGAAGGAATCAAAGGCTGGAGCAGTGGCAAAACTACCGTTATAGAGTCTTTGGAGGAAGCCCAAAGCTTCCAGGTTCCAGGGAACGAGGAGCTTTGCGTGGTTTCCCAGACGACATTTAACAACAATAAATTTCAAGATTTAGTTGAAATTCTCTCTAAAAAGGGTTATGATATACTTGTTGTAAATACGATTTGCAATGCCACAGAAGAGCGACAGACAGAAGCAAGGCAAATTGCCAGGGAAGTCGATGCTATGGTTGTGATTGGAGGCAAGCACAGCTCCAATACACAGAAGTTATATGAAATATGTAAAAAGGAATGTAACGATACTTACTATATACAGACTCTGAATGACTTAGATGTGCAGAAGCTGTTGTCCGTTGGCTGCGTAGGTATTACTGCAGGGGCTTCCACCCCAAAGAAAATAATTGAGGAGGTTCAAAAGGAATGGCAGAAATGAGCTTTGAACAAATGTTGGAAGAATCTTTTAAAACAATACGTACAGGAGAGGTAGTCGAGGGCACAGTCATCGGTGTGAAAGAAGATGAAATCATCTTAAACATAGGTTACAAAGCAGACGGCATTCTCACAAGAAATGAATATACCAATGAGTCGAATGTGGACCTGACCCAGATAGTTTCCGTAGGGGATACGATGGAAGTGAAAGTTCTGAAGGTAAATGACGGGGAAGGACAAGTCCTGTTGACCTATAAACGTCTCGCTGCCGAGAGAGGCAATAAGAGACTGGAAGAAGCCTTCAACAATCAGGAAGTTCTCACCGCTAAGGTCAGCCAGGTTCTGGACGGCGGATTAAGCGTTGTCATCGATGAAGCGCGTGTATTCATTCCGGCCAGTCTGGTGTCCGATTCTTATGAAAAAGACCTGACGAAATACGCGGATCAGGAGATCGAATTCGTGATTACCGAGTTCAATCCGAGACGCAGAAGAATCATTGGTGACCGCAAACAGCTGTTGGTTGCGAAAAAAGCGGAACTGCAGAAGGAACTGTTTGCCAGAATTCACGTGGGTGACGTGGTGGAAGGTACCGTCAAGAATGTAACCGATTTTGGTGCGTTTATTGATCTGGGCGGTGCGGATGGTCTGCTTCATATCTCCGAAATGTCCTGGGGCAGAGTGGAGAACCCGAAGAAGGTATTCAAGGTTGGCGAAGTGCTGACCGTTCTGATTAAGGATATCAATGGTGATAAGATCGCTCTGAGTTTAAAATTTGAGGATCAGAATCCCTGGTTAACCGCTGCGGAAAAATATGCAGTTGGCAACATCGTAACCGGTAAAGTAGCCAGAATGACCGATTTCGGCGCATTTGTGGAACTGGAGCCGGGTGTGGACGCGTTATTGCATGTATCCCAGATTTCCAGGGAGCATGTGGAGAAACCTTCGGATGTGCTGCGGGCCGGCCAGGAGATCACCGCGAAAGTGGTAGATTTCAACGGGGATGACCGCAAGATCAGCCTGAGTATGAAAGTTCTGGAAGCTCCGTTAGAAGAGCGGACAGAGGAAGAAGCAGTATCGATGGATGTGGATTCTTATATTGCGGAGCAGGCGGATGACGAAGCGCTGGAAGCGGCTTCTGTAGAGAATACAGAGGAATACACCGAAGAGGCTTAAGCACTGGAACGAAAAGATAGGATCAATTAAAAAAAGAATGTCCAACAGGGCATTCTTTTTTATTCGATGGGAATAAGTGTTTAATAGGAACATATATCTTATTTTATAGATAATATACGAAGCCGCCAATAACATGCAGTTAGTTTATGTACGATATTGATAAAATTTTAACGTCGGCTGGTTCCCGATCTAAGTTTATTATAACACTTTGCAAAGAAATAGGGTAGTAATTTTATGTAAAAATCTGTATATTAGTAGTAGGGCTCTGAATATAACTTATTATGCTGTTCAGAGAATCAGGAGAAAAAAGGTGAGCAGAATGTATCACCGATACCTGAACATGCGGTGCAAAAAATTGTGCTGCTTCAGGAAATCATGAGAGAGGTAGGTAAAGAATTATGGCGCGATTGACGTTCAAGGGAGGAATCCATCCTTATGACGGAAAGGATTTATCCAAAGACAAAGCAATCGTTAGTGTGCTGCCGAAGGGGGATCTGGTATTTCCGCTGTCTCAGCATATCGGGGCGCCGGCCAAGCCGGTGGTCGCGAAGGGCGATCCCGTGCTGAGAGGGCAGCTGATTGCCGAGGCCGGCGGGTTTGTATCCGCTCCGGTGCATTCATCCGTATCCGGAACAGTGAAGGGGATCGAACCCAGACTTACGGTTACGGGTACATTGATGGATGCGATCATCATCGAAAACGACGGGAAGTACGAAGAGGTCGCGTATGAACCCGTCGACGATGTATCGGCATTGACGAAAGAAGAAATTATAAAAAGGATTCAGAATGCCGGTATCGTCGGCATGGGCGGAGCCGGGTTCCCGACACATGTGAAGCTCTCCCCGAAGGAACCGGAGAAGATCGAATATATCATCGCCAACTGCGCGGAATGCGAACCTTATCTGACCAGTGATTACCGGAGAATGCTGGAAGAACCGGAGAAGCTGGTAGGCGGACTGAAAGTGATCCTGTCCCTGTTCGACAACGCAAAAGGAATACTGGCGGTGGAAGACAACAAGCCGGACTGTATCACGCTGCTGAAGCAGGTGGCTAAGGACGAACCCCGGATCGAAGTGAGACCGCTGAAGACCAAATATCCTCAGGGAGCGGAGCGTATGCTGATCTACGCGGCGACTGACCGCATGATTAATTCTTCCATGCTGCCTGCCGATGCGGGGTGTATCGTTAATAATGTGGATACCATTGTAGCGGTTTATAAAGCAGTTCTGGAGGGAAAACCTCTGATGGAGCGGATCGTCACGGTGACCGGAGATGCCATAAAGGATCCGCGGAATTTCTGTGTACATACAGGTACCATCTACGCGGAACTGATCGAAGAAGCAGGCGGGTTCAAACAGGAACCGGCGAAAATCGTGTCCGGCGGCCCTATGATGGGATTTGGTATCTATGATCTGAATGTGCCCACCACGAAAACATCCTCCGCACTTTTGTGTATGACAAAGGACGAGACCGCCATGTACGAGCCGTCCAGCTGTATTAACTGCGGACGCTGTGTGGAAGGATGTCCGGAACATCTGATTCCGTCCAGGCTGGCTGATTATGCGGAGCATTATGATGAGGCGGCCTTCCAGAAATGGGACGGCATGGAATGCTGTGAATGCGGCTGCTGCAGTTTCGTCTGTCCGGCGAAACGGTGTCTGACGCAGTCCATAAAATCCATGAGAAAAATGATTCTGGCGAATCGGAAAAAGAAATAAGAGAGGTGGAAATTGTGAGTGATTTAAAAAGCGTATCTTCCTCACCGCACATCAGAGATAAAGCCACCACCAGTTTTATTATGCTCATGGTGGTCATTGCCCTTTTACCGGCAACGGTGTTCGGTGTGATTCAATTCAAATTACCGGCGTTAAGTCTGGTACTGATATCGGTAGCTACCTGCGTGCTGACAGAATACCTGTATGAAAAGCTGATGCACAAAAAGATTACGATCGGGGATTTCAGCGCGGTTGTTACCGGCCTTTTGCTGGCTCTGAACCTGCCACCGACGCTTCCCTGGTGGATCGCGGTCATCGGCAGTGTTTTTGCCATCCTGGTGGTCAAGCAGCTGTTTGGCGGGCTGGGCCAGAATTTTATGAACCCGGCGTTGGGCGCCAGATGTTTTCTGCTTATCTCCTTTACAGCCAGAATGACATCCTTTGCTTATGACGGAGTTACCGGTCCGACCCCTCTGGCCGTATTAAAGAGCGGCGGTCCTGTGAACACGCTGGATATGGTGATCGGGCGGATTCCGGGAACCATCGGTGAGACATCCGTGATTGCGATTATGATCGGCGCTATATTCCTGATCCTGATGGGAATCATTGATCTTCGCATTCCCGGTACATATCTTGTTACCTTCATTGTGTTCCTGATCATTTTCGGGGGACACGGTTTTGACATGAATTATATCACCGCACAGCTGGCCGGCGGCGGCCTGATGCTGGGCGCCTGGTTTATGGCCACAGATTACGTCACGTCCCCGATCACTAAGACCGGGCAGATCGTCTATGGGATTTTGCTGGGGGTTCTGACCGGCGTATTCCGTCTGTTCGGGCCCAGCGCAGAAGGTGTATCCTATGCGATCATCATCAGTAACCTGCTGGTTCCTCTGATTGAGCGCATTACCCTTCCGAAGGCATTTGGGAAAGGGGGAAAACGCGCATGAACAGAATCGTAAAAGATACGATTATATTGACGGTCATCACGCTGGTGGCCGGAGTCCTGCTGGGGCTGGTGTATGAAGTGACCAAAGACCCCATTGCGGTGCAGAAAGAGTTGAAGAAACAGGAAGCATACAAGACCGTATTTTCCGACGCGGAAAAATTCGAGGAAGCGCCCGATACGACGCAGGCAAGCGCGAAAGCTCTTGTGGACGGCGGATTTAACAGCGCCGACTCGGAGAAGGCCAGTATCGTGGTCAATGAGACGATGAAAGCTTTGGATGCCGGCGGCAATGTTCTGGGCTATGCGATGAACATCACTACATCCCAGGGATACGGCGGTGACATCACCTTTACGCTGGGAATTCGAAACGACGGAACGGTGAACGGGTATGAGATCCTCTCCATCAGCGAGACGGCGGGTCTGGGGATGAAGGCGAAGGAAGATGCGTTCAAACAGCAGTTTGCGGGCAAGAAAGCCGACAGCTTTGCCTATACCAAGACCGGTGCCTCCGCAGATAATGAGATCGATGCGATCAGCGGTGCGACGATCACGACCAAAGCCATGACGGACGCGATCAATGCCGGGCTCTGCTGGTTTCAGACATTGGAAGGGGGCAGTGTAAATGAATAAATGTACCGAACGTCTCTATAACGGTATCATCAAAGAGAATCCGACGTTTGTCCTGATGCTGGGGATGTGTCCCACGCTGGCGGTAACCACGTCTGTGATCAACGGTGTGGGGATGGGATTGTCCACCACGGCAGTGCTGGTCATGTCCAATCTGCTGATCTCCCTGCTGCGCAATATTATCCCGGACCGGGCCCGTGTGCCTGCGTTTATCGTCATCGTGGCGTCCTTCGTTACGGTAACGGAGTTTCTGGTAGAGGGATTCCTGCCCAGCCTGTATGACTCCTTGGGAATCTATATTCCTCTGATCGTAGTAAACTGTATCATCCTGGGCCGTGCGGAGTCCTATGCTTCGAAGAACCCTGTATTTCCGTCTATTTTCGACGGGATCGGAATGGGACTGGGCTTCACCGTGGGTCTGTGCTGTATCGGAGCGGTGAGAGAACTGTTGGGTTCCGGGCAGCTGCTTGGAAAACAGGTCATGCCGGCTTCCTACGAGCCTATTACGATCTTTGTGCTTGCCCCCGGCGCGTTTTTTGTGCTGGCGGTATTGGTCGCGATCATGAATAAGGTCCGTGCCCGTGCGGAGAAAAAGGGAAGGCCCCTGCCTCCCGCTCAGGGATGTCTCGGCGGGGACTGCAGTTCCTGCATGAATAACGCCTGTGGGGGACACCTGTTCCCGGGACAGGAAAAGGAGGGAAAATAACAGATGAAAGAATTGATATTAATCGCCATCGGATCTGCGCTTGTAAATAACGTGGTGTTGAGCCGGTTCCTGGGTCTGTGTCCCTTCCTCGGGGTATCCAAAAAGGTGGAGACGGCCGCCGGTATGGGTGGAGCGGTAATCTTTGTCATAACCATTTCCTCGTTTGTGACCAGCCTGGTCTATAAGTATATCCTGACTCCCGCGCATCTGACCTACCTGCAGACCATCGTGTTCATCCTGGTCATCGCGGCGCTGGTACAGTTCGTGGAGATGTTCTTAAAGAAGAAAATGGTTTCCCTGTACAATGCGCTGGGTGTGTATCTGCCGCTGATCACTACCAACTGTGCGGTACTGGGCGTTGCCCTGACGAATGTACAGAAAAGCTACGGAGTCCTGGAAGGAGTAGTTAACGGCTTTGCGACAGCAGTGGGCTTCACGATCTCTATCGTGATTCTGGCCGGTATCCGGGAAAAGATTGAATACAATGATATATCCCCTGCATTCAAGGGTTCACCCATAGTGCTGATTACGGCCGGCCTGATGGCAATCGCTTTCTGTGGCTTTGCCGGCTTGATATAGGAGGGGGAGACAGATGTTAACTGGAATATTGATAGCGACCGCCGTAGTCGGTGGAACCGGTCTGCTGATCGGTCTGATGTTAGGCGTCGCCGGGGAAAAATTAAAAGTAGAAGTAGATGAGCGGGAGGAAGCTATCCTGGGCGTACTCCCGGGCAACAACTGCGGTGGCTGCGGCTATGCGGGCTGTTCCGGACTGGCGGCGGCTATCGTCAAGGGCGAAGCCGCAGTGAGCGGCTGTCCTGTGGGCGGAGCCCCGGTGGCGGAACAGGTGGCGGCCATTATGGGCCAGGAAGTCGGGGAATCGACCCGGATGGTGGCTTTTGTCAAATGTGCCGGAACCTGCGAACGCACGGAGCAGGATTACAATTATCATGGAATCGAAGACTGTAAGATGATGGCATTCGTACCGGCCGGCGGGCCCAAGTCCTGCAATCACGGCTGTATCGGTTACGGTTCCTGTGTAAAAGCCTGCCAGTTTGACGCCATCCATATCGTGGACGGTATCGCCCTGGTGGACAAAGAAGCCTGCAAGGCATGCGGAAAATGCGTCAGCGAATGTCCGAAGAACCTGATCGAGCTGGTTCCCTATGAGCAGGAGCGGCTGGTTCAATGTAATTCTATGGACAAAGGCAAAGATGTCATGAAGATCTGCAAAGTAGGCTGCATCGGCTGCCGCATGTGTGAAAAGGTCTGTGAAGCTGACGCCATCACGATAACGAATAATGTGGCTCACATTGATCCGGCGAAATGTACCGGCTGCGGGGCTTGTAAGGAGAAGTGTCCCAGGAAGATTATACTTTGATGGGGGAGTTTACTTAGGGCCGGAGCGGACTGCCGCTAAGGCGGACGCTGGGGGCGGGTGACTGTCTGAAAACTACGGCGCCGCCCGCAGGGTGTCCGCCCAGTCCGAGCGTGTCCCGGGAGGCTGGCAGAGAGAGCGGGGGCTATGGTCCTCCTCCTCACTTAAGGCTGTTACCCGGTGAAATCTAAATGAAATCGGGCCGGCAGGTTTGCGGTACGTGGCTGATTCACCCCGAATGCCGATGCATTCGCGGTTCAGCAGCCACCGAAAGACTGCAGGGAACGCAGTCTTTCGCCACAAACCTGCCGGCCCGATTTCATTAAGATTTCACACGGGCGCCTTAAGTGAGGAGGAGGACCATAGCCCCCGCTCTCCCTGCCAGCCTCCCGGGACACGCTCGGACTGGGCGGACACCCTGCGGGCGGCGCCGTAGTTTTCAGACAGTCACCCGCCCCGGCGTCCGCCTTAGCGACAGCCGCTCCTGCTTTGGTGAAAGATGCGGTAAGGCGGTTAATCGGCTTCGTTTAGCATTTTTTGGACGTCTGGGACTTTGACATCCATGCGGATAGCTATTTCATCCAGTGTCATACCAGCGGTAATGTATTTTTCTGCTACGGATTTCATGCTTTCGCCTACTTCGATGAGGTGCTGGTCCGGATCATAGAAGCGGATGACACGCTGGCCCCAGGGCATTTCCCGGGAGGGGTGGAGCAGGTCGATCTCTGGATGGGATTTCAGCTTTTGCAGGAAGGTGTCAAAGTCTTTTGTTTCAAAATAGATTTCACAGTTATTTTCTTTTTTCTTCATTTCTGCCTTGGGTATGCCGGTCAGCCAGTCAAAATCCTGCTGCAGTACCAGACCACAGTCGAACGATATCATTCGCCCGTAATCATCTGATACAGTTAAATGAAATAAATCCTCATAGAAAGCTCTTGCTTTATGGATATCCGCTACTGCGAACAGACAGCTAAAAATCATGTGAAAACCTCCATTCATTTAATTTGTGATATATTTTACAATATCACGAAAGGGTATCGGTTATATAGGAAAAAGACGACATGTTTAGAGGTTATTTAAGGCATCACCGGGCGTCATTGAATGATATTTTTTGAAATTAGCAATGAAATGGGACTGGTCTGCATAGCCATATCTGGCAACTAGATCTATATAGTCTATTTTTCTGCCGGTTATTCGGGCGGTCAGCATTTCCTGCCAGACTGACTGATACCGGACCAAATCCATATAATATCCGGGTGTTATTCCCAGTGATTTCATAAATATGCGCTGTGTCTGCCGCTCACTGTAGCATAGATGCTCAGCCAGTCCTTTTAGGGTGCTCACTCCTTTATGCTTCAGTATAAAATCTATACCGTCAAAGAAAGGCAGGCAGACTTGTCCGGAATGGATAAGACTCTTTACATATTCCTCCGCGGCCAGCATCCGAATCCTGAAATCTTTTATTTCAAATATTCTTTCCCCCAATTCCCGGACGCCAGGGAAAAAGTCATCCGGGGCTACTGCTTGGTTTAAAGTATCCTTCATCGGAACCCGGCTGATCAGGTTCATCGCCCAGGAATGAAAACGTATGGCGAATACAGAGATATTCTTCTCCTGTACATCCCATGCATCAACGGTATAGGTATCATTCAATCCAACAAACAGCATTCGGATGAGCCCGCTGTCATGGTTCTGAATCATAATCAAGTCAGAACAGGTATCCGGTATAAGCAGCACGCCGTCATAAGCCCTGGAGTCATGGGGATTAAAATTACGTACCGATCCCCAAAAACATCTGACATAAGGCTGCAGCAGCGTTGAGGCTGGTACCTGTATATAACTGTCATCCATAGTATATGGATGCGCAGTCACAGGTTGGTACCTGATATGAAAATCCAATCGATCCATTCCTCATATCCTCTCAATGTCGAACTCTTAATGTCACACTCTCAATGTCATACACTTAATATATCTTTCTATATCTCACTAAAATTATATACAAAAGCCTGTGGATTCACAATCAAAAACTTCATATCTCTTCCTTCCAGATTTATCCAGATTTACGGACGCCTGGTGGGCTGCACCCTGGTTTGGGGACAGGCCCCTTTCTCTACACAGTTGCCGGAAAGCCCGGCATTGCTGCCGAAAGGTGCCAGTCCCCTCCGGTGCGGCTGTGAATGGTAACGGGAGCTGGTATATCGGTTCTCGGGTATCGATACTTAAGAGGAATAGGAGCTGTAATCCCGATGCGGATGTGGTAAAATAGCAAGGTAAGAGAAGTATGCCATCAAAAAGGAGGAATTCCGGGGAAGATGAAGCAGGAACTGATGGAGCGGCTTTCCGCGATTACGGAAGAGGAGAGAAGGATTCTGACGGGGGATAAGCAGGTGCAGAGGGAACTGTATACCAGCTCCAGTGAATTTACGGTAGACAGTGCCAAGATGATGGATAAGGGGCGCTTGATTGATATCCGTACCCATACCAGGTTTATTCCGTTCCCGGAACATAGACATAATTATATTGAAATCATGTATATGTGTTCGGGAAAGACGACCCATATCATCAACCGGGAGACCAGGCTGGTGCTGGGGAAGGGGGAATTGTTGTTTTTGAATCAGTTCGCCTCCCATGAGATTCTGGAGGCGGGCAGGGAAGATATCTGTATCAATTTTTTTATCCTGCCCCAGTTTTTTGATGAGGTGCTGCCCATGATCCAGCGGGAAAACGTGCTGAGTGATTTTGTGGTGGACACGCTGCGGAAAAATAATAACAGTGCGGGTTATCTGCATTATAAGGTGGCGGATGTGCTGCCGGTCCAGAATCTGGTGGAGAACCTGATCTGGTCACTGCTTAATCAGCCGGTGAATCACAGGCAGTTAAACCAGACGACTATGGGACTGTTATTTATGCTGTTGGTTAACTATACGGATAAGATCGAGCAGTCCAACCCGGACCAGCAGCAGAGCGCCACCGCCATGCAGACGCTGAAATATATAGAAGAAAATTATCAGACGGCCACGCTGACCGAGCTGGCGGACAGCTTTGGCCAGTCCGTTTCCAATATGAGCAAACTGGTAAAGAGCAGCACGGGCAGGACGTTCCAGGAACTGCTTCATGAAAAACGGTTGAATCAAACCGTGCATCTGCTGATGAAGACCACGCTTCCGATCACGGATATTATTTTCCGGGTGGGCTACGATAATACCAGCTATTTTCACCGGATGTTTAAGGAGAGATTCGGGATGAGCCCCAGACAATACCGGATGAATTTTTCAGACCGCCGCGACAGCGAGGATTTGGATGGAAAATAAGGACGTAAATATTGAGAATTAACGTCCTTGTTATCTGTACGGAAATCCCGTATAATAAATGTCATCAAGGAACATTTACGAAAACGAATCAGATAGGGAAGGTGGAAAAAAACAATGTACGATGTAAAGCAGGGCTATGAAGCCGCAAAAGCGTATTACGCACAGTTTGGTGTGGATGTGGACGAGGCAATAAAGGCTGCCAATGAGACTCCGATCTCCATGCATTGCTGGCAGGGAGATGATGTGGCAGGTTTGGAGAAAAAGGAAGACACCGCTCTGACCGGAGGAATCCAGACGACCGGCAACTATCCCGGAAAAGCCAGAAACGGGGAAGAGCTTCGGGCGGATCTGGAAGTTGCGATGAAATACATTCCCGGTGAGATAAAAGTAAATCTGCATGCCAGCTACCTGGAAGCCGATACTTTTGTAGACAGGAACGAAGTTGCTCCCGAGCATTTTAAAAAATGGGCGGACTGGGCTGTAGAAAAAGGCGTTGGCCTTGATTTCAACCCTACATACTTCTCTCATCCGTTAAGTGAGAAAGCGACCTTATCCTCCGCGGATGAAGAGATCCGTAAGTTCTGGATTCAGCATGGAATCAACTGCCGCCGGATCGGTCAGTACTTCTATGAGAGAACCGGTAAGACCTGTGTGATCAATCACTGGACTCCCGACGGGGATAAGGAATTCCCGGTCGATACGGTTGGACCGAGACTGCGGATGAAAGACAGCTATGATCAGATCTTCGAGGCCACCAAAGATGTGGTAGGCGTTATGGACGGCATTGAGTCCAAAGTGTTCGGTATCGGCGCTGAGAGCTATACCGTAGGATCTCACGAATTCAGCATGGCATATGCATTAAATGCCCGTAAAGAGAACATCATCATGACTCTGGATACCGGTCATTTCCATCCGACCGAAGTGGTTTCCGCAAAACTGGGCGCACTGTATGCGTTTGTGGATCATATCTTGTTGCACGTATCCCGTCCGGTACGGTGGGATTCCGATCACGTAGTCAGCTTTGACGACGAAACCAGAGCCATCATGGAAGAGCTGGTACGCCTGAACAGACTGCAGGATACCTATATTGCCACAGATTTCTTCGATGCCTCCATCAACAGAATCTGTGCATGGACCATCGGGCTTCGCAACACCAGGAAGGCAATGTTAGCCGCTCTGTTACAGCCGGTTGATAAGATGAAAGAACTGGAAGCAACCGGAGATGTCAGCGCCAGACTGGCCTTCAAAGAAGAATTCAAAGCGGCTCCCTTCTCCCTTGTATGGGATTACTACTGTGCGCAGCAGAACGCCGGTGTAAGCCTGGATTGGCTGGAAGAAGTAAAAGCCTACGAATCAGAGATCTTAAAAGTAAGAAGCTAACGATATATCTGCACGAAAAAAGCTCTGTCCGGAATGTTTCCGGGCAGGGCTTTTTTCTAGTGAAACTCATGTCATGATAAACGTTTCGGATTTGGGCTCATATCTTCGGAAACCCGCTGGAGTAATGAAGCTGATTATCGTCGGTGATGAACATGGCTTCCACGCCTGGAAGGGATTCGATGAGTTCCATGCCTTTTTCCAGTCCCAGTACGAAGCAGGTGGTACTCAGGGCGTCCCCGGCTACGGACAGGTCGGAAAGGATAGTGACTTCCAGCAGATTGTTTTTAACCGGATAACCGGTGGCGGGGTCCAGCAGGTGGTGGTAGCGGACACCCTCATAATCAAAGTAACGTTCGTAGACCCCCGAGGAGACTACAGACTGATCGGTGACGGGAATCGTGGCAATGACTTCGTTGCGTTCAGAAAACGGTTTTTGTATACCGATCTCAAAGGGGGAACCATCAGGCTTCGTACCCACACATAAGACATTGCCTCCCAGATTTATCATGGCACTGTTCACACCTTCGGATAACAGATAGTCTTTGAGACGGTCAGCGATATAACCCTTGGCGATACCTCCCAGATCGATACCCATATGTGGATCGTCAAAGGTGATGCGGCCGTCCTGCAGGTGGACGCCGGAGGCATTTACATAAGGCAGCGCGGCCTGTATGGCAGCCGGATCGGGCGGAACAGGGTGTTCGGCGGTGAAATCCCACAGGGAGGAGACCGGCTCGATGGCGATGTCAAAGGCGCCGGAGGAAGCGGCGCTGTAGTCCAGTCCGATTTGAATCACATCCTGGAGGGGAGCAGAGAGCCCATCGGAACCGGTTTGCTGTTCGTTTAACTGATATAGTTCGCTCGCGGGATTCGTCCGGGAAAATAACAGTTCATACTGATCGATCATTTCCATGCAGTGATCCAGTATAGATTGTTTTTTATTGTCATAAATCTTGACGGTGACAAAGGTATTTAATTTGATTGCAGAAGCGCTGAGAGGCTGGCCTGCATTTTTTATATCACATCCGGATAAGGAAGGGATAAAAATTGCCAATATGAGCCAAAATACTATATATCTATGAAAATGACGTGCCATATTTTCCTCCAATCGTGCGGTTCCCGCACATTCCTTTCTATATTAAATAAGAATGAGGAAACTGTCAAGGCATAGGAAATTTGCAGGATGTACCGTATCCTGTGTAGAAGAGAAAGATTGGGAAAAAGGAAAGAGGGAGCAGACATGAAAAAAAATTCATCCGGATTCCTGGGCGGGATCCATCCGGCAGATGGCTCTGATAAAGAATTGACCGTTCAGGCCGCGGTTACGGAAGTAAGTCCCGAGATAGTTGAGATTTCCATGGAACAGACTCCGGGTAATGTCTGCCGGCTGCTGGTGAAAGAAGGAGATTTCGTCCACCGCGGCCAGCTGATCGGAATTCCGGAGACATTTGCCGCGGCGGCGGTTCATGCAAGTGTGACCGGCCATGTAATTAAGATCAAAAAGATAGGAAGCCAGGGGGATATCTGTGTCATACGGGCAAAAGAGGCTTGGACAGCGCCGGAGGTCCGCAGCTATCAGTCGGAGTGGATGGAGAATGAAGGGATGACCAGGGAGGATATCCTGCATTCGATGGAAAAAGGCGGAATCATCGGTATGGGAGGCGCGGGCTTCCCGGCATTTCGAAAATATCAGACCGATAAAAGTATACAGACTATACTGGTTAACGCAGCCGAATGCGAGCCGTATCTTACCTGTGATCATATACTGATGCGGGAACAGCCGATGGGCATACTGAACGGTATCCAGTTGCTGATCAAAGCGGCGGGAGCAGCCGGGGCGGTTCTATGTATTGAGGATAATAAAAAGGATGTGATCGAGAATTTCCGGACGATCCTGAAGAAAAAGGAAGTACCGATCCGGCTGCAGGAGCTGCCCACCATGTATCCCCAGGGCGGAGAACGACAGCTGATCCAGTCGGTACTTGATGTGGAAGTGCCGGCAGGAGGGCTGCCTGCGGATGTGGGAGTTATCGTATCGAATGTGGCCACTGCGAATGCCGTGGCGGATATGGTGTTCGCGGGCCAGCCGCTGATCAGACGGTATGTGACGGTCAGCGGCTGCGTGGAACGGCCCGGAAATTTTCTGGTGCCGGTGGGGACCAGGTTCCAGGAACTGCTCCGCAAGGCCGGGGATGTGTCCGCCGGCCAGAACCAGATGATCGTGGGAGGGCCGATGACCGGATACTGCATCGGTACGAATGTGCGGGCGGAACGTGCAGAAGGCGCCGTGTCAAAGGCCACGTCGGGTATCTTGATCCTGCCGGAGCAGGCTACCACAGAGACCCCCTGCATCCGCTGCGGCGCCTGCGGCCGGGTTTGTCCGGCGGGACTGAATCCTTTTAAAATCGATTTTGCATACCGGAACGGGAAACTGGATGTCTGCCGTAAACTCTATGCTACGGAATGTATCGGCTGCGGTGCCTGTTCGTATGTCTGTCCGGCCAGGATTGAACTTGCGTTTCGGAATATCGCGGCCAGGAATGCGGTGAAACAGACGTTCCGCAAGAAAGGAGTGATCCAATGACAGAAGAACATGGAAGAAAAGGGCCTTTTTTACGGGGACCGCAATCCACCAGAAGGATTATGGGGGATGTAGCGCTGGCATTGATGCCGGCATTTGCGGGATCGATATACTTTTTCGGAATACGAAGCCTGCTGCTGGTCGTGACGTCAGTGATCACCTGCGTGCTTTCGGAATTGATATGGGAATGGCTGACCGGAAAGCAGATCACGGCATTTGATTTCAGCGCCGTGGTAACAGGAATATTGATCGCGTTCCAGGTACCGGTTACGACACCGGTGATTCTCATTATTATTTCTGGAATATTTGCGATTATTGTTGTGAAACAATTATTCGGCGGGATAGGAAGTAATTTTATGAATCCGGCGCTGGCCGGACGTCTGCTTTTGATGGTGGTATGGCCTGGAAAAATTATTCAGTATGTGCCGGCAGCAGGAAATGACGCGGTATCTTCCGCAACAGTGCTGGCTGCCATGAAAGCGGGTGAGCAGGGGGAATATTCCTGGCTGGATATGTTCCTTGGGTCTGTTCCCGGAGCATTGGGAGAGACCAGCAAACTGCTATTGCTGGTGGGGGCGGGGTATCTGTGCTACCGCGGTCTGATCAATGGAAAGGCGTCTCTGGCCTATATCCTCACGGTACTGGTTGTAACGTTTGTATTAGGCGGAGGCCGTCTGTTTGGCGGTGATCCGGTGACCAATCTTCTGGGAGGAAGCCTGATCCTGGGAGCCTGTTATATGCTGACTGACTATTCTTTCATATCAGCCAGAGGCAGGCTGATCTACAGTGTTACGGCAGGGATCATAACCGCGCTTGTGCGTCTGTACAGCAGCTATCCCGAGGGCGTCTGCTTTGGTATACTGGCTGCCAACTGCATGGTGGGGCTGTTGTCCAGATTTGAACAGAAGCATGTATACGGTACAAAGTACGACAAAGATGAAAAAACAGCCATGTAAATATGGTATCGGCTGTAACCAATACAAATAGAATCAGCAGCAATGGTACAAGTAGGACAGAATGCCGGAAATGGTATACTTATATGTTATGTGCAAAAAACGCACGGATGGAGGTAAAGATGAAAGAGAATGGATGGAAAGGAATTATTACACTGGTAATTGTCACGGTCCTAGCCTTTGGAGTAATCCTGGGTGCCAATTATTTTGGAAGGGAGACCAGCGGAGAGACGGGGCAGTCGGTGGCGGGAGAGCAAAAGGAGATCGATATCAACAGCTTTGGAAATGTCGATCCGGCTATTCAATCCGCTTACCGCATCCTGGATGAACAGGGGAACGTGGGAGGATATAAAGTGGTGACGAAAACAAAGGGATACGGTGGAGATCTTCTGCTGGAGCTGGTGTTTGATAAGAATGGGGATACCATAACCCGGATGGAGGTTCTGGAGCACAGCGAGACGGAAGGGCTGGGGGCTTTGATCAAGGAGCCTGCCTTTTTGGAGCAATTTAAGAACGTCCCCCTCCCTGTCACGCTTAAAAATGCTGCCGCTGAGCCGGAACTGCCGGCAAAAGGCACGGTATTTGAAGACGGAACCTATACAGTGGAAGCGGACCAGCCGGATTATAACGGTTATCGGAATACGATGAAATTAACCATTACAGACGGGAAGATGACGGAAATCATATGGGATGCGTTGGATGCTGAGGGAAAATCAAAACGGGTGCTGAGCGATAATGGAGAATATGTGATGACAGAGAACGGCCCTACATGGAGAGAGCAGGCGGAGGCTCTGGCTGCGGCTGTGATTGAAAATCAGTCCACTGATTTTCTGAGTCCGGATGATCAGGGTAAGACCGACGCAGTCGCAGGAGTCAGTATCTCCATCACAGATTTTGTCACCCTGGTGAAACAGTGTCTCGTGCAGGCAGCCGGAATGCAGACCGAAGATACGCAGACGGCGGATGCCGCCGGCGCAGCGAATACTGCAGGCACTGCGGATAACAGCGCCGGAACCACGGTGGATGGAGTATCTGGAGCTACCATCTCATCACGGGCAGTGATAGAAGGAATCGATAAAGGTTATTCTTTTATCAAAAATTATCTGGGTACCTTATCTTAGAAGACAGGGATCCTTATATTAGGAGGGATATATTATGAGTGAGAGATATCCGATGATTCCGGCTGCTTTTGTGATTATTTTCTGCTCCGGAACCCTGAAGGAGGCATTGGTGGCGGGAATTCTGACCATCGTATTGACCGCGGCCGCTTATTTGCTCCATGAGCTCATGGATATGGCAGGTGTACCGGAATGGTCCGGAATTCCCTCCCTGCTGATCGGGGAAACAGCACTTTCTTACGCGGCAGGCAGGATCGCCTACAGCTATGTCAGCGGGCTGGCATTTGGACGGGACAGGATGCTGGTCTGGCTGATTCTGGGGCTTTTGATGGCTTGCAGTTTCCTTTGGGGAGAGATGCATACCCATATCGATGCGGTACTCTACCCGATGGCCATAGTCTATGGGATTTGGATGGCAGCAGGGCTTCTTCGAGAGCTTCTGGCTTATGGAGAGATTTTTGGACGGGCATTTGTGGAGGGTGGTTACCTGACAAAGACTTTTCAGTCACCGATTATCGGATTCCTGACAGCCGGTGCTGTCCTGGGAATTGCCAATGCGGTTACCGATGAGACATCCGAGGAAAGAGGCAGCCTGCTGGCCATACTACCGGCAGCCGCGTTGGCGGTGCCGATCCAATTATTTTCCGAATGGCAGCTTGTAAACTGGATACTGGGAATCCTGCTTGTCGGGACGCTGGTATTATCCGTCAGAAACCGGCTGAGCTATTCGTGGACCGGTAAGAGGATGAGGGGACTGCCCATTGAGCTGGTCAGTACGGGTCTTATCTATATGGTCCTGACTGTTATCAAATAAGAGAGGGGACTGGCACCTTTCGGCAGTAGCGTCAAATGTTCCAGCAACTGCGTAGAGAAAGGGGCCTGTCCCCGAATGCCGGTCTATTCGATGAATAAACGCCTGCTTCTTCATATGTGGGATTATTCCAGGCAACATCCGGGGACAGGCCCCTTTCTCCACGCAGTTGCTGGAATATTTGACGCTGCTGCCGAAAGGTGCCAGTCCCCTCTCAGATGGCCGTGAATTGTAACCGAATAAATATCCTGTACGAGGCGTTTTATTACGGATGCTGATATGATATAATGTCGAAAGACATTATATCTATAGAAGAATCAGGAAAACATGTAAACGACTCACCGGGCTGTCTGCCCGGATACATAGATAGGATTTGGCTGAGAGTAAAATTTACATGACCGGTTCGTGCCTAAGCGGAGCGAAAGGAATGTGAGCAAATATGAAAATTACCGTGATAGCCGTAGGAAAGATCAAAGAGAAATATCTAGTGGAGGCGATAAAGGAGTACAGCAAACGCCTGAGCCGGTATTGTAAACTGGAGATCATGGAAGTTGCGGATGAAAAGACACCGGATGGGGCTTCCCGCGCTATGGAGGATCAGATCAGAGAAAAAGAAGGGGAGAGAATTCTTAAATCAGTCCGGGAAGGAAGCTATGTGATCGCTCTGGCCATCGAAGGGAAGATGCTTTCCTCAGAAGAGCTGGCGGGTCAAATGGAACAGTATGGGATTGATGGTATCAGCCAGCTGACCTTTATTATCGGAGGATCGTTAGGGCTCTCGGGGAAAGTTTTGAAAAGAGCGGATAAGCTTCTGAGCTTTTCCAGAATGACATTTCCGCATCAGCTGATGCGGGTGATATTGCTGGAGCAGGTCTATCGGAGTTATCGGATTATCTATGGGGAACCTTACCATAAATAATAAGCTGTTAATGATGTACCATTATTATTGTTAAAGTTCAGGAAAGAAGGATATACCCGGCTAAAAGAGTATGTCCTTTTTTACTATAATGACGGTTCTGTTACATATGGTACATGCAAGTCATAAGTGATATAACATGCGGATTCTATTGAAAAAGGGAACAGCCGTATTTTAAATAAAGTGTCATTTGATTCCAAGTGTGTTAAGATATAATAAAATTACAAATGATAACCGCCCGCCAATGAAAAGGAGGAGTAATGATATGCTGTACGATAATAAGGATGGAAAACGAAAAGATTCTTACGACACACCATTATTTGGCACGCTGGCCGCCGACTCACCGATTCCGAAAAACAAGATCGGAGAGCAGCCACTGGAACCCAGGCTTGCTTACCAGCTGATCAATGATGAGTTAATGAATGAGGGGAATGCCAGATTAAACCTGGCGACTTTCTGCCAGACCTTCATGGAGGAAGAAGCAGTAAAACTGATGTCAGAAACTCTGGAAAAAAATGCGATTGATAAGACAGAGTATCCTCAGACGGCCGAAATCGAGCAGCGTTGTATTCAAATCATTTCTAATCTGTGGAACGCGCCCGGAGAACAGGACACGATCGGTACCTCTACCGTTGGTTCTTCTGAGGCATGTATGCTGGCGGGAATGGCCATGAAGTTTCGCTGGAGGAAACGGGCCGAACAATTAGGGCTTCATTTATCCAAAAAACCAAATCTTGTGATTTCGTCCGGCTATCAGGTCTGCTGGGAGAAATTCTGCGTGTATTGGGATATCGAACTCCGGCAGGTGCCTATGGATGTGAATTGTATGAGTATGTGTCCGGATTCGTTACTCACCTATGTCGATGAATATACGATCGGGGTGGTGGGAATTCTGGGTATTACATATACCGGAAAGTTTGATGATCTGGAAGCCATTGACCAGGTTCTCAGCCGATATAATGAAACCACGGAGCATAAAGTGTATATCCATGTGGATGCCGCTTCCGGCGGGCTGTTTGTCCCATTTGTCAGACCGGAACTCCGCTGGGATTTCCGTCTGGACAATGTGATATCCATCAATTGTTCCGGTCACAAGTATGGCCTGGTATACCCCGGAATCGGCTGGGTACTCTGGAAACACAGGGAATATCTGCCGCAGGAATTAATCTTTGAGGTAGATTATCTGGGTGGTAAAATGCCGACCATTGCCATTAATTTTTCCAGATCTGCCAGCCAGATTATCGGCCAGTACTATAATTTTATCCGGCTGGGGAGAGAGGGCTACCGCCGCATCCAGCAGAAAACCCAGGACGTGGCACATTACCTGGCGGACATGCTGGAAAAGACAGGACGGTTCTGTATATACAATGACGGAAGCGACCTTCCGGTAGTATGTTATGCTCTGAAAGAAAATGAAAAACAGGAATGGACCTTGTATGACTTATCAGACAGACTGCTTATGAGAGGCTGGCAGATTCCGACTTATCCCCTGCCTGCACATTTAGAAAATATTGTGATACAGCGTATCGTCTGCCGGGCCGACTTAAACTATGATATGGCCGGACTGCTTATGGATGATCTGCTGGAAGGCATACAGGAATTGGACCATGCCACTGTATTGGTGCATGGAAAGAAAACAAAGCCGAAAGTATACGGATTTACACATTAACTCTTTGGCAGATGGGGCATCTCGCGCTGTATTCTACCTCAGCTCTACCGATTCTACCTGTGGGAGGTGTTCATAGAACGGCTCTGGAGTTAATATGCTGAAAAAGGAGGAGTTCTATGGACGCGAAAATAACCGGAAAATTTATAGCAGAGGCCAGAAAACGAAAAAAAATGACGCAGGCGGAACTTGGAGAGTACCTGCACGTGACGGATAAAGCGGTCTCGAAATGGGAGTGCGGAAAGTGCCTGCCGGACAGTTCCCTACTGGAAGAGATCAGTAAGGTGTTGGAAGTGTCGATCTATGAATTATTGAAGGGCGAATACATTGAACAGGAGTTGGCGGAGGCGGAGAGTACGAAAATCGTAAGTACCTTGTTTCGTGAAATACAAAAGTTAAAAAGAAACCGGTCATTGACCGGAGCGCTGTGCGCTATACTGATTTCATTTATCACGGCAGTGTATTCCCTTTTATGGCAGTTTGACGGAAAAGCTTATGAACAATTTTTTTCAGGGTTTGTGAGAGGGGTAAGCGCAGGATGTCTTATTTTAGGTATCATTCTTATCTTTTACACATGGGTAAAATATGCTGAGAAGGACTTAGGGTAGCATATTGTAACAGATGCTGTAGTAAGAAATTGCATAGAGATTATGGTAAGAAACTGGTCAACGCGGATACTATAGTAGGAGGGATGATAATGTTCCTGAAAAAGAGAAGGATTGGTTTTCGAAACAAACATCAGAGGGAGGCGGAAAACACCGGCAATGGGAATCACCAGGCAGCAGGCTTTACCAGCCGGCAGAGCAGCCTTAACCGCTCACAACAAAGAGATTTGGGTGAAGGGATGTCTATGACTAGTGAAACCGTCAGCAATGGGATGGGCGGGACGAAAGTGGTCAATGTGGTTCTGTATGATTCGGCGACCCGGGAGAGTTACCAGATCGTAGATGAAAAGGGGGGGATCTGTAATTTCCCCGGCGTGGAAAATGAGGAGAAAGTATGTGAAGTTGCGGAATGCGGGGGAATCTTCCCCTATGTCCTGTATACTTTTATTATATACAAATTTGAAAACGGTGAGGCCGAGATCAACTGGCTGTTCCAGCCGGACGGGCGATACTGGGAAGATGAGTATCGTTTCGGAGGGAACAGCGATGATGAAGTCGAACTTTGTGCCAGAATAGACAGAAAAGGCCGCTATTTGTGCAAGTATCACTTATAAAAGTGACAGAAGAATTTTGTTACAAGTCAACAGCTGCCCGGTGATAGCCGCGGCAGCTGTTATTGACAGTGAGAGAATGAAAAAGTGAAGAGCGCGGAAAAGAGGAGATATAGAATGGATCAGAAAGATAGAGTGGAAGGATCGGAGAAAAATATAATTATAGAGACGGAGAGATTATATATGCGGAGGATGACACAGGGCGATTTCTCTTCCCTGTGCAGAATATTACAAGATCCGGATGTGATGTATGCTTATGAACATGCATTTTCCGACCAGGAAGTACAGGAATGGCTGGACAGGCAGCTTAGACGGTACGAAGAGGATGGATTTGGCCTGTGGGCGGTTATTCTGAAAGAGAACGGGGAAATGATCGGCCAGTGCGGAATTACGATGCAGGAATGGAACGAAAGGGAGGTACCCGAGATCGGCTATCTGTTCCAAAAATCCTGCTGGCATAAGGGGTACGCGATCGAAGCCGCGGCCGCATGCAGGGAATATGCATTTCAGACACTGGATATGGAAGAGGTGTTTTCTATTATTCGGGATACGAATCTGGCCTCGATCCATGTGGCACAGAGAAATGGCATGACGCGAAAGGGAAGCTTTGTGAAGCATTATTATCACTGTGATATGCCGCATCTGGTCTATTCGGCTGAGCGGGAGCAGAAGCATCAGAGGCGGGTCCGCTATAAGGGGACGCATCCTAAAAGGTTTGAGGAAAAATATAAGGAGCTGGAGCCGCTCAAATATGCGGATACTGTGGAGAAGGTCATACGCAAGGGGAGTACGCCTGCTGGTATGCACATCCCGATCTGTGTCAGGGAAATCTTGGAATTTCTGCAGATCCGGCCAGGCCAGTCAGGACTGGACGCTACCCTGGGCTACGGCGGCCATACGCGGAAAATGCTGGAATGCCTGAAGGGTGAGGGGCACCTCTATGCTCTGGATGTGGACCCGATTGAGATCGTGAAAACCAGAGACCGGCTGGAAAAATCGGGATATGGACCGGAGATCCTTTCGATCCGGCAGATGAATTTCGCAGAGATAGACCGGCTGGCAAAAGAGACAGGTCCTTTTGATTTTGTGCTGGCTGATCTGGGAGTGTCCTCCATGCAGATCGATAATCCGGAGCGGGGATTCTCGTACAAACAGGAAGGGCCGCTGGATCTGCGCCTGAATCCTGAGAAGGGGAAACCGGCGTCAGAGCGTCTTCAGGGTATCTCACGGGAGGAGCTGGAGGGAATGCTGCAGGAGAATGCGGATGAACCTTATGCGGTGCAGATTTCCCGGGCCATATATTCTGAAGTCAGAAAGGGAAAGGTAATCGCTACCACGACACAGCTCAGAGAGATTATCGGGACAGCGCTCGACTTCCTTCCGGAGAACGAAAAAAAAGAGAGTATAAAAAAATCCTGCCAGCGCACGTTCCAGGCGCTTCGAATCGATGTGAACAGTGAGTTCGAAGTTTTGGAAGAATTTCTGGAAAAGCTGCCGGAGGCGCTGAAAAGCGAAGGGCGCGTAGCGATACTGACCTTCCATTCCGGGGAAGACCGGCTGGTGAAGAAGTCCTTTCAACGGCTGTGCAGGGCAGGCGTGTATCAGGATTTTTCCAGGGAGGTCATCCGGCCGTCGGCAGAAGAGTGCGCCATGAACAGCCGGGCACGCTCTACAAAAATGAGGTGGGCTGTAAAGGCATAGGGAGTTGGAAAAAAATTTTTTAGGCGCGTATTTTGGATGCGAGCTTTGGACGGACGCGTGTTTAAATATTTTTCTTGACAGGCTAGTGAATACTAGCTTATACTGGAATTACAACTTAGGCTAGTGAATACTAGCTATGCTGGAATTACAACTAAGACCAGTGGATGCCAGCTTGTACTATACTCATGATTTGAGACTAGTACGAACAAGCCAACAGGGAGAGGGTTGAAGTCTGATACAGGCAGACGCTGTCTTACGGCAGGAGGAAAGAGAGTGGATCACATGAAGGAATTTCAGTTAGAAAAGTATTTGAGCAGGGGCATACAGAATATAGTGAGAGGGATTCTTCTGGCTGCAGCTGGAAATGCCGGTGAGAGAAGTTTTCTGCTGCGATATGCCGCCGCTGAGAAAAAGGCGGGGGAATTAAGAGCTGCAGCGGAACTAAGAGGAGAACACATTCCCCCGTTTCTGATCGCCAGTATCACCCGGCAGTGTAATCTGAGCTGTAAAGGGTGTTACGCGAGGGCGAATAAGGCGTGTACGGACATGACGGATGCGGCGGCAGTTGCTTCAGATGAACTGACGGGAAGTCAATGGGAAGACATCTTCACCCAGGCGGAAGAACTGGGAGTCAGCTTTGTGCTGTTGGCCGGAGGCGAGCCGATGGCCAGAATGGATGTGTTGGAAGCAGCCGGCCGCCACACGAAGATCCTGTTCCCGGTATTTACCAACGGGACAATGCTGGCCGGCGGCAAAGCGGAGATTTTTTTGCGCAGCCGGAACCTGATCCCGATCATCAGTATCGAAGGCGGCCGGGAAGTGACAGACCGGCGAAGAGGAGATGGGGTATATGATCAGCTGCATAAAGCGATGAAACTGTTAAAACAGGAGAGGCGGCTGTTTGGTGTGTCTGTTACGGTCACGTCGGAAAATCTAAGGGAGGTGACCTCTGCGGAATTCATACGGAACATGAAAGTCAACGGGTGTAAAGGAATTATTTTTGTAGAATATGTACCTGCGGACGGGAAGTCTTGGCACTTAAGCCTGAACGGGAAGGAACGAGAAGCTTTGGCCCGGACATTGGAACAGTTAAGAAGAGACGAGGAGCAGATGCTGCTCCTGTCATTCCCGGGAGACGAAAAGGAATCGGGGGGCTGTCTGGCGGCGGGCAGAGGTTTTTTCCATATTAATGCGGCCGGTCAGGCGGAACCTTGTCCATTTTCCCCCTATTCGGACACCAGCCTGATGCGTACCGGTTTGCGGGAGGCTCTTCGTTCCCCGCTTTTCCTGAAATTAAAAGATGAGGGTATTCTAAGGAAAACACATACAGGCGGCTGTGTCCTGTTTGAGCAGGAGCAGTCGGTAAAAAAATGTTTGGAGGGGATCGGGCAATGACGACGAGGGACCGGATTGTGGAAGAAGCGCTGACCTTATTTTCCATACAGGGATATCAGGGTACCAGTGTGAAACATATTGCAGATAAAGTGGGGATCAAGGACAGTTCTCTGTACAAACATTTCAGCAGCAAGAAAGAGATCTTCGATACCATTGTACAGGAGATGTCCGCGCGGATGGAGGAGATGTCCCGCGCGTTCGGACTGCCCGATGAAGGGAATCTGTCGGAGGCGGCCGCCCTCTACGGCACTTTCGGGATCGATAAACTGCTGGATTTGAGCAAACAGATTTTTCTGTTTTATCTCAGGGATGAGTTCGCGTCCCGCTTTCGCCGGATGCTGGCCATCGAGCAGTACCGGGACCGGGATATTTATGAAGTGTACCGCAGTATATTCATGAATGCGGCCATCACTTACCAGACCGCTTTGTTTGGCGAAATGATTCAACGGGGGATTTTCACTGGAAATGATCCGGAGGCTATGGCAGTCAATTTTTATGCCCCGATTTTTTTCCTGCTGAACAAATATGACCAGGAACCGCAAAGAGAGGCGGAAGCTTTGCAGGCGCTGGAGCGCCAGATCAGGGAGTTCGCCAGAATTTACCAGGGACAGGAGAGCGGAGGCTGAACAAAAAAATGTTCACCGATACTTATCTGTGCAGGGAAGCGCACGTATGGAGGAAAAATGAAAATAGAGCATATAGCTATGTACGTAAACAATCTGGAAGCTGCAAAAGAATTCTTTATAAAGTATTTGAACGCTGTGTCAAATACAGGTTATCATAATACGACTACTGATTTTCGATCCTATTTTCTTTCCTTCGGGGACGGAGCAAGAATTGAAATTATGAATAAGCCGGGTATGTCCGATGAGATCAAGGGAACACAGCGAACGGGGTATATTCACATTGCTTTTTCTGTGGGAACTAAAGAAAAAGTGGACGAACTGACAGAACAGTTGAAAACTGATGGCTATGAGGTCATAAGCGGGCCTAGAACAACGGGTGACGGTTACTATGAAAGCTGTATCATCGGTATAGAAGGCAACCAAATAGAGATAACCGTGTAGTAAGATAACATTAGTATTACAAGGTAACTTCCATCCCGTCTAAAAAGAGAGGGGACTGGCACCTTTCGGCAGCAAAGCTGAAAATCCCAGTAACTGCGTAGAGAAAGGGGCCTGTCCCCTGATGCCGGTCGATCCTAGGGAAAATAGCCAGTTCCCCAGAATGTGGAATTATTCCAATCCCCTCTCCTAGTGGTCGTACCTCCGTCCAAAATGGAAGGAAAATCTTGCGAAATTTTTGCCGGGAACTTATAATAAAAAATAGCAGCACTCAAAAAAGCCTAAATAAGAAATAATTTTAAATACACAGGAGAAAGGTTGAACAAAAATGAGTATTAGAATAGGAATATTAGGTTATGGTAATCTGGGACGCGGCGTAGAATGCGCCATTAAGCAGAATCCGGATATGGAGCTGGTGGCAGTATTTACCAGAAGAGAACCGGACAGAGTGTCGGTTTTGACCGGGAATGCCGCTGTGTGCAGTGTGACGGAGGCGATGGAGTGGAAAGACCGGATAGATGTTATGATCCTGTGCGGAGGAAGCGCTACGGATCTGCCGGTGCAGACCCCGGAATATGCCAAAGCATTTCACGTAGTGGACAGTTTTGATACCCATGCGCGGATTCCGGAGCATTTTGCCAGCGTGGACGCGGCGGCGAAGGCCGGTAAGAAGGTGGGAATCATATCCGTGGGCTGGGACCCAGGGATGTTCTCTTTGAACAGGATGTATGCGAATGCGATTCTGCCGCAGGGAAAGGATTATACTTTTTGGGGGAAAGGGGTCAGCCAGGGACATTCCGACGCGATCCGGAGGATTCCGGGAGTGAAGGACGCCAAGCAGTATACGATACCAGTGGAAGCAGCGCTGGAATCTGTGAGAAAAGGGGAGAATCCGCAGCTTACCACCCGTGAAAAACATACCAGGGAATGCTTTGTGGTATTAGAGCCGGGTGCGGACGCCGCATTTGTGGAAAATGAAATTAAAACAATGCCCAATTATTTCGCAGATTACGATACGACAGTTCATTTTATCAGTGAGGAAGAGCTTCGCGCGAATCACAGCGGGATTCCCCATGGCGGGTTCGTGCTGCGCAGCGGGAAGACGGGATGGGAAGAAGAGCACAGTCATCTGATCGAATACAGTCTGAAGCTGGACTCAAATCCGGAATTCACGTCCAGCGTAATCGTGGCATATGCAAGGGCGGCATACCGGCTTGCCTTACAGGGCGAGACGGGCTGCAAAACAGTGTTTGATATTCCGCCGGCGTATCTGAGCGCGAAGAGCGGGGAGGAACTGCGGGCATCCATGCTATAGTTGCAGCAGACAAGAAAAATTTTGATCGGTCCGAAAAAAATGGAGGAATGGTCTATGAGAATGTATGATTTGATTTTGAAGAAGAGAAACGGCGGTGTCCTTACAAAAGAGGAGATCGAATTTATGATCCATGATTATACAAACGGTAAAATCCCGGACTATCAGATGTCGGCCATGATGATGGCGGTCTATTTCCAGGGAATGAGTAAAGAAGAGACCGTGAATCTGACCATGGCCATGGCCCGCAGCGGTGATATGCTGGATCTCTCCGCCATCGAAGGAATAAAAGTGGATAAACACAGCACCGGCGGCGTCGGGGATAAGACATCACTGGTACTGACACCCATGCTAGCCGCGCTGGGACTGCCTGTTGCTAAAATGTCCGGCCGGGGCCTTGGCCATACCGGGGGAACCATTGACAAGCTGGAAAGTTTCCCGGGTTTTTCTGTCTCACTGACAGAAAGCCAGTTTATTGAAAATGTGAACCGAATCAAAATAGCCATCATGGGTCAGACGGCAGACCTGGCCCCGGCGGATAAGAAATTATACGCGCTGCGTGACGTAACGGCTACGGTAGACAATCTGTCTTTGATCGCCAGCAGTATTATGAGTAAGAAACTGGCGGCCGGAGCAGATGCCATCGTGCTGGATGTGAAGACCGGAAGCGGCGCTTTTATGAAAACGGAAGAAGACGCCCTGGCACTGGCCAAAACCATGGTCGAGATCGGGACATCGGCGGGAAGGAAGATGACGGCCATCGTATCCGACATGGATCAGCCGCTGGGCTTCGCTGTGGGAAACGCGCTGGAAGTTAAGGAGGCCATCGAGACCTTAAAGGGCCGTGGGTCCGAAGACCTGAAGAAGCTGTGCGAGAAACTGGGCGCCGGCCTGCTGGTCAGCATCGGACGTTGTCATTCTATGGAAGAGGCGGAAGAGATGTTACAGAAAACCATAGACGACGGCAGCGCTCTGGCCAAATTAGCGGAGTTCGTCCATGCCCAGGGCGGTGAGGAAGCGGCGGTATTCAATACAGAGCTTCTGCCCCAGGCGACCCTGGTCGAAGAGATCCCCTCTGAACAGTCCGGCTATATATGCCACATTGACACCGAGGAAGTAGGGATCGTATCCCTGATCCTGGGAGGCGGACGGGAGACGAAGGACAGTGAGATCGACTTATCCGTAGGACTTGTTCTGCACAAAAAGGTAGGGGACTGCGTACAGAAAGGGGAATCCCTCGCTGCCATTCACGCCAATGATCCAGAAAAGCTGCGGCAGGCCAAAGAGCGTTTTTGCAGTACCTATCATTTCTCAGAAGAGCCGGTGGAACGCCCTGCTTTTATCAAAGCGATCATACAAGCCGATAAACCATGACACGATGCTCATATACAAAAGAGGAGGCAGTGTTATGGGGAAAAAGAAAAGGCTCCTCTCGGCATTGGTGGCTTTTGCATTTGTCATGGGCATGGTGGGAGTACCTGCATTGGGAGGGAGCAAAAATGCAGCAGTTCTCAGCAAATGGGGGAGTATTTTATCTGGTTATGCGGACAAGACACAAACCTTATCGGAAGGAGATCTCTATGCAACCGGTAACAGCATCACTGTGACGAAGCAGGAAATAGAGCAGGCTACAGATTTTTTCATGCAGACATCTGATGATTATGATACAGCCAGAGCCAAAGCAATAGACAGCGCAATGAAACGCGAAGCTTTATATGCGGCAGCTATTGAACATGGCTATACGGTAACAGACGAAGAGATCTGGGCGTATTTAGAGGATTTAAAGGAGCTAATGTCCAAAGCGGCAAATAAAGATGACGTTCAGGCCGTTATCGATGCTTTTCCATCTGAAGATGATTATTGGGCTTATGAATATACCGTATACCAAAAAAATCTGCCAATTGAAAAGTATGCCAATGATTTAAGAAAAGCATATTATGAACAATTAGCAAACAGCGGAGCAGACGAAGACTATAGTTTACTTTGGAAGGATTACTATAACCAGTTTCAGGAACAGTTGGTTCAAGAGCAGGAATTTCAGGTTGTAGAACAGGAATAGGCCGTGATTCGACAGGAAAATACTCAGTAAAAAACGGGATATAACGTACTAATTGGGGCGGACACTTATGTCCGCCCGTTTCATGCTTCAGGTGAAAAATAAATCTATGCTGCATGAGGATATAAAGGTGATATTATTTACAGCTTCATTAGCAAGTACGATCATGCCGTATTCATTTCTAATAACCGTTCCTACGGATGGAGGTTGGGTGCTGGTGGTTATTCTAACGTCAGGCGTTCCGACAGGTAAGAGAGAACGAATAGTTGCTTCACAATCGGAGCAGCAGTCTGTCGGACCGGGAACCGGCTCAGGTAAATAAGCAATGGCATCATTATACGTTGCATTGTTAATCTGAATCGTGTCAATGCTGCAGGTGGACAAATATTGCTCATAATTCTGAGGATTTATCACTACAAATACTCCGGTACGCCCGTTCGGTCCTGTAATTAACGAGCCGGGACGGCCAACAACCGCATCACCACTATTCAAAGTGACAAACAAATCATTAGTTGGATACAGGGTAATGATTTGTTGAATGATATTTCTCAGCTGCTCACTACAGCCACAACAGGCGGAGCTTGCGTCGCCGCCAGGGCCAGCCGGATCCTGAGGGCCTCGACAGCAATGACTGCAACCACAACCGCCGCAAAAAGTACAGCTGCTATTCATGAATCCTTCGCAATCACTACAATCAGTATATTTTTTCATGTTAACTTAATCCTTTCCCATAAATATGATGTAGGTACAGTACACCTACATATAGTTAGATACATGTGTACCTATATCATTTTATGCGACAGGATTTAAATCGTTCTTTTATCTGCATTATATAGAAATGGTAAACGGCTATGGATGTAAAAAACGCAGACAATGTTGTCCGGCCGGGCAAGTTTCCGGTCAAAAAAGGGCCATAGTAAGTAAGGGTAAAAATCCCATAGATTGATTTTATACGCAATATAAAACCTTATTTACTCATGCAAAGCCGTAAGAATTTCCCTGCTTGCCCTACCCATAATCCCTTCCACATCAGCCCCGATAATATCCAGGTTTTCCGCTTTAAAACACATAACATCCGAAATACCATAGAAAGTGTGGGACAAAGCTTTCATATAATCCCAGCCAAAATTTTTCTCCCCAATAGGCCCTCCTGCGGTAGTGACATAGATTAACCGGCGGGCCTTGCACAGTCCCACCGGAATCCCCTCCGGACTGTATCTAAAGCTGAGCCCGCACACGGTAACTGATTCCAGATAAGTACGCACGGCAGCCGGGAACAGCAGATCCCAGTAAGGCGCGGCGATCACAATCTCATCCGCGTCCACAAACTGTCTGGCATAGCGGAACAAAGGAGCGGAGAAATCTTTCGCAGCCGCGTACCGGTCCCGTTCCTTAAGATGGTCCCAATCCAACGGCAGCAGCGGTTCCCGTTCCAGACGAACCTCCTCCACGGTCCCCTTCATCTGCCCCAGCACTTGTTTAGCCAGAACCAATGTACGGGACTGCGGACGTACACAAGCGTTCACAAACAATATTTTACCCATCAAAATCCCCTCTTTACTTATTATTCCGGCAGGCACAGCAGCCGGATCTAAAGGTAAGTATAGCACATCTTAATTTCATTATCTAATCTATTTCCCGCGGGTTTCCCCTGTCTGCCTCCTGCCTTCCATCGCAAAGGCCGAGATCCCTTCCTCTCAAAAGCGGCACAGCTGGCGTCCAAATTCATAATCCGGTATTCCTCCACATATATTAGATAATAAACCATATGGGATGACTATGAGGAAATCAAGAAACGCAGGCCGCATCGCAAAACAAAAAGAAGAGACTCCGGGTGTCAAGGAAAATGTGGTGGATTCCCTGAAGCTTCCCAAGGACCTGATGTTCGGGGCGGTGATCCTGACCGTGACCGGGCAGTGTGAAGCTTATGTGGAAAATTACCGGGGAATCATAGAATATACGAAGGAGAGAATCCGTCTCCAGACGAAAACCTGCCAGCTGGAGATGAAGGGGACGAATCTGCATATTGATTACTATACCAATGATGAAATGAAAATTACAGGACGCATTATAGAGATCCATTATACGTAGAGAGATCCATGATACTTAAAATAAGTCGAGGTGCATCTGGTTGCTCATTCAAATCATTCAGTATATAAAAGGGTATATAAAAATCCGTCTGGTGGGGTATTCCCCGGAACGGTTCATCAATTTATGCAGTTACCATGATATTCTGCTATGGAATATTGAGAATGTCGGTGATGATTATGAAATGTATATCACGATCAAGGGATTCCGCAAACTGAAGCCAATATTGAAGAAAACCAAGACAAAGGTAGTAATATTGGACAAATGTGGACTTCCTTTTTTTTTACATAAATACCGGAAGCGTAAAATGTTCTTTATCGGTATCGTTCTGTGCGCAGCTATGCTCTACGTGATGTCGTTGTTTATCTGGGACATTCATATAGAAGGAAATTATACCCAGACCTCGGATGTGATCCTGGATTATCTGTCGACCCGGGAGGTATATCACGGAATCTCCAAAAAAAAGGTGGACTGCCAGGAAGTGGAATCCATGATCCGAGCCCAGTTTGGTGATATCATCTGGGCTTCGGCGGAGATCCGGGGAACCAGGCTCTTAATCCATGTCCGGGAAAATACGGATACGGATGTGGTGGACACGGTCCAGGAACAGGGGGATGATACCGTGACAGATCTCATCGCCGATAAAGACGGGCTCATCACAAAAATGATCACCCGGGCGGGCACCCCTCAGGTAAAAGTGGGAGATGTGGTAAAAGAAGGAGACCTGCTGGTACTGGGACGGGTGGATGTGCTGGGTGACGATGCCGCTGTCATCAACTATCAGTTCCGGTCCGCAGACGCGGATATCTACGCGAAAACAGTCCATGAATACAGCGATGAATTCCCGTTGGCTTATACCGATAAAAATTACAGCGGCGAACATAAATTTCAGGTTGGCCTTCAAATCCTCCAAAAACAGATCCGCCTGTTCCAGCCGAAGATCCCCTATCAGAACTTCGACATCATTACCGATGAATACCCGCTGAAAATCGGGGAAAACTTTTATTTGCCCCTAACTTTACAGATTTCCACGGTAAAAGACTACACGCCTGTGGAAAAAATATATACGCAGGAAGAAGCAAATGCCATAGCGGAACAACATTTGTCGGAATTTTTAGAAAAATTAAGAAAAAAAGGGGTTCAAATTGTTGAAAATAATGTTAAAATAGGAATTGATGGGGATTTCTGCAAAGCCGCGGGAAAGCTGTTGGTTGAAGAAAAAATCGGTGCCCGCACGCCCACAGAGATGCTGACCATCCCTGAACCGGAAGAGAGGACCGAAGAAGAATGAGTATAACTGAAAAAATTCTCGATGTTCCGTCCGAACATGCCCAAAATGTGTTCGGACAGTTTGATGCTTATATAAAGAAAATCGAAAGAGCCTTCCAGGTAACGGTAATCGCCAGGGACGGCGGCCTGAAGATCATAGGGCCGCAAGGCCCGGCTGTCAAGGCCAGAAAAGTATTTGAACAGCTGGTGGAGCTGTCCAAACGGGGAAATATTATCGGTGAGCAGAATGTGGATTATATCATAGCCCTCTCCTTTGAAGAAAAGGAAGAGGCGGCCGTCGAGATCGATAAGGACTGCATCTGCCATACCATCAACGGAAAGCCAATCAAGCCCAAAACGCTGGGCCAGAAGCAGTACGTGGACCAGATCCGGGAAAAGATGATCGTATTCGGCATCGGCCCCGCAGGTACCGGCAAGACCTATCTGGCTATGGCCATGGCGATCAAGGCGTTTAAGGACGAAGAGGTGGGACGGATTATTCTGACCAGGCCCGCCATCGAGGCGGGGGAAAAATTAGGTTTCCTGCCGGGAGACCTGCAGAGCAAGGTAGACCCCTATCTGCGGCCTCTTTACGATGCGCTGTATCAGATCATGGGCCCGGAAAGCTTTATGAAAAATATGGAGAAAGGCTTGATCGAAGTGGCCCCGCTGGCTTACATGCGCGGGCGTACTTTGGACAATGCGTATATTATCCTGGATGAGGCACAAAATACGACGCCGGCTCAGATGAAGATGTTCCTCACCCGGATCGGATTCGGCTCCAAGGTAATCATTACCGGTGATATGACCCAGAAGGATCTGCCCTCCGGTACGAAATCGGGCCTGGATATTGCCGTGCGGGTTCTGAAAAAGGTAGAAGATATCGGATTCTCCTATCTGACCAGCAAAGATGTGGTCCGTCATCCTCTGGTGCAGAAGATCGTACAGGCTTACGAGGAGTACGAGGAGAATACCATGAAAAAGACAGACCGCTATCGAAGCGGCGGCAGGGCAAAGACCGGATACAGCTCTGAGAAGGTCAGATAAGATAACTGATGGAATAAAATTGTAAGAATGAGATAACCAAAAGCACACAAGTGTATGTAACAAAAAAGAGAGGTTCCCGCATGAGTTTACAGATAATAAGAGAATGTGAGATGGAATTGGATCTGGATATGGAGGCTGTGGCCGGGCAGGTGGTAGAGCAGGCCCTGGACTACGTCAACTGTCCCTATGAGGTGGAATTAAACCTGACCCTGACGGATAACGAATCGATCCGTGAGATGAACCGGGAATACCGGCAGATCGACAAGCCCACGGATGTATTGTCGTTTCCGCTGGTCGACTATGACACACCGGCGGATTTCTCCGGCATTGAGGCGGATGAGCTGGATTACTTTAACCCGGAAACAGGGGAACTGATGCTGGGGGATATCATACTTTCTTTGGAAAAGGTCAGGGAACAGGCGCAGCTGTACGGGCATTCCGAGAAGAGGGAATACGCGTTTTTAATCGCCCACAGTATGCTGCATTTGTTCGGTTATGATCATATGACCGGGGATGAAGCGAAGCGAATGGAAGCAAAACAGGAAGAAATCCTGCATTGCTTGCAGATAGATAAGGAAGAGAGGAAAGAGTGATGAAAAAAATAGTAGCATTTGCCTTTGTTCTGACCATGGCGGTCAGCCTGACTGCCTGCGGCAAGAAAGAGGAGGCACCTGTGGAAACTCCGGCGCCGGCGGCGACACCGGTACCCGAAGCGCCGGCTGAAACTCCGGTCCCGGAGGAAGAGCCTGCCGAAGTGGAAGAGAACGCGGGCAGTATGTGGGTTCGCCAGACTAACGGCGATCAGGTGCAGAGTTATCTGACCGGTGAATGGGTGGACAAGTCCGTTGGAGATACCAGGCCCATCGCCTATGTATTCAACAACGCGCAGGCAGCCTGCCCCCAGACTGGTATTTCCAGATCCGGCGTGATCTATGAGGCTCCGGTGGAAGGATATATGACCCGTTTGATGGGTGTGATGGAAGAGTGGCAGGATTTAAAGAAAATCGGTTCCGTCCGAAGCTGCCGCGATTACTTTGTTCAGTTTGCATTGGAATTTGACGCGATCTACTGCCATTATGGCCAGGCGGTGTACGCTCTGGATCTGCTGTCCAAGGACTATGTAAATAATGTCAGCGGACTGGCCAGCAGCGGCGCAGGCTATCCCGGCGATATCGTATATTACCGTACCTCCGACAGAAAAGCGCCGCATAACTGCTATGCAAGCGGTGAGGGCATTATGAAGGGGATCGACAAGCTCGGATACAGCATGGATTATAACAAGGAATACACCGGGAAACTGGGCTTTGTCTCCGAGGGAGAAACGGCGGACATGTCCGGCGGACAGTCCGGTAAGGTGGTCAAACCCGGATATCCGGTGAACAAGCCGTCCTTCGAGTACAAGGAAAGTGATGGTTTATATTACAGAAGCCAGTATGGAGGAAAACAGATCGATGATATGACCGGCAAGCAGCTGGCTGTCAAGAATGTGATCCTGCAGTACTGTTATGCGGATACCAGGGATGCAAAAGGCTACTGGTGGGTAGACACCAAGACCGGCGGCCCCATGAGATATTTTACCGATGGTAAAGTGATCGAAGGAACCTGGGAGAGAGGCGAAGATGATACGGATTCCGGTCATTATTATGACCAGAACGGCAATGAGCTCCTCCTGAATCAGGGCAAAACCTGGGTCTGCATCATTTCCGCCACGGATGCGGGAGAGGTTCGCTGGGAATAGACGGAAGAATAATCGGAACAGAGGTGTCCTATGGGAACAGGACGAAAACGCAGGCAATCTAATTATCTGGTACAGGGCAGTATTCTGGCGGCCGCATCTATTATTGTGCGTCTGATCGGGGCTGTCTATCGAATCCCGCTGACCAGAATTCTGGGGGATACGGGAAACAGTTATTATTCCTGTGCATTTGAGTTGTATTCGATGATGCTGCTGATCTCCTCCTACAGTCTGCCGCTGGCGGTATCCAAACTGGTAGCCGCCCGGATCGGTGCGGGACAGAGGAAAAATGCGCAGCGGATCTATAAGGGCGCCATGGTATTTGCCGGTATCATCGGAACGGTGATCGCGGTGGTTACATATCTGGGAGCGGACTTTTTCACAGGTAAGATCCTGTCCACCCCGGAAAGCGCCATGGCTCTGAAGGTGATCGCGCCGGCCATTGTACTGGTGGCATTTATCGGGGTTTACCGCGGATATTTCCAGGGGATGGGAACTATGATGCCCACCGCGGTTTCCCAGATCATTGAACAGGTCATTAAGACGGCTGTAGGTTTGATCGCCGCTTACTATATGGTGCGGTATGGAATGAAGATCAGTGCGATCCTGGAGAGTGAAGTCTGGGGCGCGGCTTACGGCGCGGCGGGCGCTACCTTTGGTGTGGTGGCGGCCTCCCTCGTGACCATGCTGTTCCTGATGTGGATCTGGAACCTGTACCGGCGGGTAAACCGGCGGGCCATGGCGAAAGACCATTCCAGAAAGCAGGAATCCTACCGGGAGGTCTACCGGATTTTATTTCTTACCATCGTACCGGTGGTGCTGAGCACGGCAGTCTATAATATCAGCGGAATCCTGGATCAGGGCGTTTTTAAGAATCTCATGTATGCCAATGGCTTCGGGGCGGCGATGGTGGATACCCAGTGGGGGATATTTTCCGGCAAGTTTAAGGTGCTGACCAATATCCCCATAGCCATCGCATCGGCCATGGCGGCTTCCACGGTTCCGGTGCTCACCAGGGCCATGGCGGAAGGGGCCGGAGGCGTGGTGAAGAAGCGGACGGACCTGTCCATTCGGTTCACCATGATTCTGACGATCCCCTGTGCCGCGGGATTTTTCGCGCTGGCCGCGCCGGTTCAGCAGCTGCTGTTTCACGATTCCAGCGAGCTGCCCGCGCAGCTTTTGCGGCTGGGAGCGGTATCCGTGGTGTTCTATTCCCTGTCTACCCTGACAAACGGTATCCTGCAGGGAATTAACCGGATGCGGATTCCGGTGCGCAATGCGGCCATATCGCTGGTGACCCATCTGGCCTTCCTGGTCCTGCTGCTCCAGGTATTTCATATGGATATCAAAGCGGTGATCTGGGCGAATATTTTCTTTTCCCTAATGATGTGTATTTTGAATGGGCTGGCGATCCGCAAGCATATGGGATACCGGCAGGAGATCCGCAGGACGTTTGTGGTGCCGGCGCTGTCCTCCGCGGTGATGGGAATCGCCGTATTCCTGATCTATACCGGGCTGATGAAGCTGGTAAAATCAAACACGGTCAGTGTATTGATCGCTATCGTTCTGGGCGCGTTGATCTATCTGTGCGTGCTGCTGCTGCTGAAGGGTGTGAATGAGCAGGAACTTCAGAATTTCCCCAAAGGGAATCTGATCGCCCGCATCGCAAAAAAAGTTCATCTGCTCTAAGAACGCTTCATGTATAATTTCATAAATACAGGCCGATACTATGGAAAAAGGAGGAAATCCTATGAAAAAATATGGTATCGGCCTTTGCATTGCGGCGGTCTTGCTGGCAGGAATCGTATACGGCAGCTACCGCTATTCTTTATATAAATTGGACAATATGGATTTGTCCGGGATCGGTGATACAGATCCGTCCGGCAATGAGTTCCTGACCGTGGACACCATTGACCAGGACCGGATTACCAACACCACCAAATACGTCCTGGAACATTACAATGCGACCGATTTTTCCCTGAAGGAAGAGCAGAAGAACATACCGGCGGAGTTCGTAGGGAAAACCAGAGAGGAACTGATTGAATACCTCAAGACCTATGAAGAGACACCGTCCATCGAGGATCTGGAGGAAGGGCTTACTTCCTTTGAGCTGATCTCATTTTCAAAGGACCGGATCGTGCTGCGCAAGACTTTTCAGCCGCCGGCTAAGGAGTATAAATATTATCTGATCGAGGAAAATGGGTATATTACCGTCTACTATATGGATAAAAAGACGGTCTATGAATATACGGATATCAAAGTGGAGATTCTTCCGGAAGAGATTCAGAAAAAAATTAAGTCAGGAAACTATATTACGGATATTCAGCAGCTGTATAATTTCCTGGAGAATTATTCAAGCTGAGGAAGGTAAGGAAGGCACGCCTTTCCTGAAAGGCTATGAGCCGGACCTCCGGGGCAGCGCACAGGGAGTGAAGCTGCTTCGGGGGCTTTTTGCGCGGTTCTTTCTTAGGGCCTGTTCACATCCTTTTACCTGAGAAATGTACGCCCTTATTCCTGAGAAAACAAGTGACAGACAGTGAAAGGGTATTGTAGAATAGGAGTGGAAAGAAATCGGAGCGCGCGACCCCGAAATTAGAACCGCTGCTCCGCATACTACATATGAGAAGATCTTTGGATTTTATACAAAAGACAGGGCGCAGCAGAAGCGCCACCGGAGGAAAAAATGGACCAGGGCAATCAGATTGTGGATCAGGTCTGTGCGGCAAAGACGGATACCGAAGCTGCGGATGGGTTGATCCGGCAGTACATGGGATTCATACGATCCGAGACAGCGAAGTTTATACATAGAATTCCGCAGGAGGGCCGGGATGATGAGCTGAGTATCGCCATGCTGGCGTTTCACGAGGCTGTGATGAGTTACGAAAAGACCCGTGGGGCTTTTATGAAATATGCGGCACGAGTGATCAGGAACAGACTGATCGATTATTACCGTGCGGAAAAAAGACACCGGGGAAATGTATCCCTGAACAGGCCGGCGGGGGAGGAAGAAGAGGAAGAATTCGTTGATAAGATCGCGGATGAAACAAATAGGGCGGATGAATCGGTCCTTCGCGGTGCTGCCAGGGAGGAAATACTGGAATTCGGCAGACAGCTGGAGGATTTTGGCATCTCATATTCCGAGGTGGCGGAAAACTGTCCAAAACAAAAGCGTACACTTTATGCCTGTCAAAAAGTACTGACCTATGCAAGAGAGCATCCGGCGCTGCTGGATGAATTCCTGCGCACGAAAAAGGTGCCTATGGCAGAAGCAGCCCGGGAAACAGGAGTGGAGCGCAAAACGCTGGAGCGTCACCGGAAATATCTGGTGGCAATTCTGCTGGCCATGACGAATGGGTATGAGATCATCCGGGGGCACCTGTATCAGATCATTCCCAGAAAGGGCGGTGAAGAGGTATGAAATATCTGGTGATGGAGATTCATCCGGGTTACGCGGTTTTGTTAGATGAAGAAGGACGCTTTCTGAAGGCAGCCAATCTGGGATATGAGGTGGGAAGCGAGGTGCGGGACGTTGTAGCGATGCGGGAACCCAAGTCCCGCCGGCGAGGTTTGAATAAGCAGCTGTTTATAATGGCTGCGGCTGCGGCATGTCTGTTCCTGGTACTGTTAGGCGGATACGAAAGGAACTTCGCGACCTATGGGACCGTCCGAATCCAGATCAACCCGGATGTACGCTTATCGGTCAGCCGGACGGACCGGGTCGTGGGAGTGGAAGGAATGAATGAGGATGGAAAAGCTCTGGTCAGGGACTATGATTTCCGGGGGAAGAAAAAGGATCAGGTGACGGATGAATTGGTGGACCGGGCGGTGGATATGGGATTCCTGGCGGACGGAAGCGAAATACGGATCTCTGTCGATTCCTCCGATGCCAAGTGGAAGGAACGCTCTGAACAGGAGATGATTTCAAAATTAGAGAGCCATTTTGCCGGGAGTGCCATGACGATATATATCAGGACAGATGATTCGGGGGAAGATCCTATGTCCTCCAGGGATGACGTTGATGATGCAGAGCCGGATGATACGGGACAGGACAGGGGAACTGACAAGAATCAGGAAGGACAGAAGATGCCGGCAAAGAGCCCGAAAGAGCAGCAGGGAGGCGCCCGGAATCCGGAAAAGCAGAATGCTGAGGAAAATTCCGATGACAGCGATGACGACTCCAAGGATCAGGAGTCACAGGGGGATGATGATGACAGTGAGGGCCGGAATGATCACGATGACTCGAATGATGAGGAAGGTCCGGACGATGACGATGAATCCGACGATAACGATGATTCACAGGAGGAAGAGGACTCGAAGGATAACGGGGAATCGAAGGATAACGGGGAATCCGATGACGACGGGGATTCCGATGATGAATAAGACGTTATGGAACCGGAGCGGACCAGAGGTATGACGGGTGTCATTTGCAGTGATTTTGTTTCAAAAAATGTAAACAGGCCTTTAGGGCCTGTTTTATTTTTTAATGTATATTATTTCGTCTCTTACCTATCATATCGGTAACGGTCATTTTCAAAACAGTTGTGACTTTCATCATATTTGTATTGAATTTAAAATCTTCCGCATGATATTGTCTCATTAAAATCTTTAGCGATTCATATTTATCTTCATCGGGTACGATTTCTATGAGACCATGTCCAATCACGCTCGCATATCCCATTGTACAACTCATTCGTTCTTCGTAAAGAATAAACTGGTGGTCACAATCCATTTCAAATGTCGCGCGGTTGTCCTTTGCGATTAAGTCCAATTTTGTCCCTTTCGTAGCGGCGTGGAAATAGAAGTAAACTTGTTCTCCCTGTACATCCAATCCAAAGTTCAGGGGGACAATATATGGAAAATCTTTATCATTTAATGCAATTCTACATACATCACACTTTTTGATTATCTCAATAATTTCATTAAAATCTGTTATTTCCCTATCTTTTCTTCTCATACTTCCTCCTTGCTGCATTCAAAAATATATTTGATCTATTATAACATGAAGTTAGCAGCATTGTCTTAATTATTTTATATTTGTAGAGGGGACTGGCATCTTTCGGTAGTAAAGCCAGCCCTGCAAGCAGCCGCGTGGAGAAAGGGGCCTGTCCCCGGATGTTGACTGGAATAGATCCCACATCCGCGGAATCAGGCTTATATTTCTTCGGATAGACCTACATCCGGGGACAGGCCCCTTTCTCCACGCAGCTGCTTGCAGGCTGTCTTTACTACCGAAAGATGCCAGTCCCCTCCCAACAAAAATAATTTTTACACCGACCCCGGTTTAAGAAAAATCCTATCGTATCCTACTGATGTAAATAAAAAAGCGTAGAAATGCGAACTATTAAAAGGAGATGGAAGGAATGAAAGAAAAATTGACAACTAAGAAATTAGGCGTGTTCATGGGGATGATATTCGGAGCGATGCTGTTGGCAGGATGTAATGGAAAAGCAGCCGAACCGGTACAGGCGGCTGTTACCGGTTCCGAAGCGGAGAAGTCCCTAAGTGCCGGCCGGCTGCTGCTGAGTGTGAACCCGGAAATAGCTGTAAATTATGACGATGAGGGAGATGTTCTTTCATTAGAAGGATTAAATAAAGACGGCATACAAATCATTGATTCAATGGAGGATTACGAAGGGAAGCCCTGCAAAAAAGTAATCCGTGAAATAGTCGGAAAAATAGAAGATGCCGGCTACTTTGAAACTAAAATCAGTGGAAATGAAAAAAATATTATTCTGAAACTGGAACGGGGATCTAAATATCCAGGCGATGATTTCTTAGAAGAGGTGTCGAACGAGATCAGATCGGTAGTGGATGAAAGACATATGGGAGGTCAGACGATGACCCTTACGGAAGCGAACTATGACGATACTTATGGAGGCAAAAATTATATTAATGCAAAGACAGCGCAGGACCTTCTTAAGACTCAGCTCGGCCGGCAAGATATTAAGTTCCTGGAAAAGGAATATGATATAGAGGATGGAACCTACGAAATCGAATTCATTTTGGACGGAATAAAATATGAGTATGAAGTCGATGCGGCAACAGGTAAAGTAAAAGAGTTAGAAACAGATATACCGGATAGCCAAAAAGATCCCGATGACGACAGCGATGACGATGATGACACCGACGACAGGAATGATGATGACAAAGACGAAGCCGACGACAGGAATGATGACAAAGACGAAGCCGACGACAGGAATGATGACAAAGACGAAGCCGACGACAGGAATGATGACAAAGACGAAGCCGACGACAGGAATAATGACAAAGACGATGCCGACGACAGGAATAATGACAAAGACGAAGCCGGCGACAGAAATGATGACAAAGACGACACTGACGACAGGAATGATGACAAAGACGACACCGGCGACAGGTATGATACCATAGATGATACCGATGATAGAAACGATACGGACGACAAGGACGATACCAAAGACGAAGCTGATGATGATAAGTATGATGACAAGGATAACGATGATGACAAGGATAACGATGATAATACAGACGATGAGCATTACACAAATGAATAGCATGAATGACATTACCGATAGGATAAGCCCATATTAAAATCAAAAATCCAGAGTACATCAACATGGAAACATATGGAAAAAAGGTTAAGACGTTCGACTGGAAAAGCCCGGCCGGACGTCTTATTTCGTATACTCCCGTAAAAAGCGGAGGAAACAGAATACGACATTTACAGTCCTGTTTACAACATTTTTCTTGCAATTCCTATAGATGATCATGCAAAATATAAGTATCAATATTACGAGGGGGAACGGCATATGATTATCGCAGTCTGTGACGATAATGAAACGGAGCGGAACAACCTCGCCGATTGCCTGAGGCATTTACTGCGTGAACGAAGACTGGACGCAGTAGTCTGTGCCTTTGAAAGCGGCGGGGAGATGCTGGCAGCCATGAATGGAAAGGCTTTTCCAATAAACTTTTTGGATATCTATATGGAGGGGATGGGCGGTGTGGAACTGGCACAAAGGATTGCTGAATGCGATCCGAAAGCCGCCATTGTTTTCACCACATCCAGCGCGGATCACATGGCTGAGAGCTATGCGGTGGGAGCTGTTCATTATCTGGTAAAACCCTATACGGAAAACGATGCGGCCGTGGCATTGGACCGCTGCCTGCGGCTGACCGGGCGGCCGGAACCGTATATCGTACTGAATATAGAGCGGGAAAGCAAAAAAGTGTTATTATCCCAGATCCGTATGGTGGAATTCCAGAACCGCTGCTGTCTTATTCGTACCAATCAGGGAGAAATACGGGTTTATATGCGGCTGGACGAATTACAGAGCAGACTTGCAGACCGGAGGTTTCTGCGCTGCCATCGCAGTTATCTGGTGAACCTTGATTATGTGACAGGGACCAAGGGCTCCGATTTCCTGATGAATGACGGAAGCCTTGTCCCCATCAAGCGCGAGGATAAGGCATCAGCGAAAGCGGCGTTTGAGGATTATTATTTTGAAAAACTGCGTCAGACATTAAAAGAAAGGATGTAATAGGATGAGTGACTTTTGGCGGATATTTATATTCAGTTTTTTGTTAAATGCGCCCTACTACCTGCTGTGCTGCATTCCGTTTTTTAGTAAGCTTAAGGTGAAAAAACAAACGCTGATCTCGATGATCTTACTGACTACCCTGATGGTGGCGTTCTATTATGGTATGCGGGAATTACTGCTGCCTGGCGCCCGCTGGCTGGATTCCATTGTGCTGCTTCTTTTCTATATGATCTATCTTGTCCAGTATATCTTTTCTTTCCGGATAGCGCTGTCTAAGCTGCTCTATATTTTTCTGGTTGTACAGGCGTATTCCAATATCTTGAACCTTACCGCCAAATATATCGACATCCGGTTGTTCACAGATGACATGAGCATCGTTGCGTCCACACCATATGGTCTTATCTACCTTGGCTTACTGGTAGTGACCTATCCTATTCTGTATAGATTTTTCCAGAGACGTCTAAGCAGGGCCTTTGACAGTCTGTCAGGGAAAAGCTTCTGGCTTTTAAATGTCACACCGGCACTGTTTTTTATCATAAATATCCTGTATACGTCTGTAGTGATCCGGTCCGCTTTTTCCGATCCGGAGATATTCGCGATCTATTTTCTGGTGCTTCTGACCGGCTTTGTGACCTATTTCGTGACATTGCGTGCGGCTATGGACGCCGCAAAAGGGGCGCGGCTCCAGGCGGATAATGAAAATATCGGGAATCAGCTGGCCTTGCAGGCGCTGAACTATGAACAGCTCACGCAGAACATCGAGCAGACCAGGGCGGCCCGGCACGACCTGCGTCATCATTTGACAGTGATTACGGCATATGTGGAAAAAGATGATAAGACGGGCTTAAATGAATACTTAAAGTACTACCGTGAAAGTCTTCCGGAGGACACCCAAACACCGGTATGCGAGAATTACGCGGTGGATACGGTAGCCAGATACTATATGAACAAAGCGAAGGAAGCGGGGGCGGTATTAGATGTGCGGCTGGTTCTGCCTTGTGACGTGGGGATTCCGGATTCCGATCTGTGTATCATATTCGGGAATCTGTTTGAAAATGCGGCCAACAGTGTGTATAACCAGCAGACGGGAGATAAATTTGTCAATGCCCGCTGCAGCCTGGAAGAGGGAAAACTGGTTCTGACGGTCGATAACTCAATGGGGGACAATAAAAGAAAAGAGAGAGGTGTCGGCCAGTCCTCTGTTACAGCGGTGGCGAAAAAATATGGCGGCGGTGTGAGATTTGAGGCAGAGGGGAAGGTCTACCGCAGTTCAGTCATGCTGCTGCTGCCTGACGCTGTCGGGCAGGAGAAGAAAACTCCGGTACAAGGATAGTATTTTTATATTTCCGCAATGAAATTTACAGATTACGACATTTTGAATACAATTTAGAACAGTTTTCTTTAAAATTAAGAGAAACAACTATATGATAAATGTAAAAGGGATCAATGGTTCAGATACCCACCGGGCAAAGTTGTTGATACATGCGGAGATGATATAGTATGAGGAGGAATCAGCATGAAGAAAGAAAAAAAGGACGATAAGAGAAGAGTGATCAAACGGCTGCTCAGCCTGATCCTCTGTTTGGGGCTGCTCGTTTCAGCCATGCCGTTTACGGCTCTCGCTGAAAATGACGAAATAGGCAGCACAGCAGCGCAGACAGATCCCAACCCTTCACCTTCCGGGCTGCCTGCGGAATCAGATGCGCCTGTTGAACATACCGGACCTTCTGCAGAAGAGGAAGCGGCTCCCGTCCCAACAGAGGAAGCGGCTCCCACCCCAACAGAAGAACCGGCTCCTGCCCCAACGGAGGAAGCGGCTCCCGCCCCGACAGAGGAACCGGCTCCTACCCCGGAATCTTCAGTTCAGCCGACAGCTGCGCCCACAGCCGATGCTATTCCATCTGCAGGTCAGCAGAACCCGGGGGTACTGAGAATCGCCGGCGAGGACGTGGTGGGAACCGGCAGCATGACGGACCCTTTCCAGATTGGAAGTCCCGCTATGTTCCGGGAGATCGCTGTACGTTATAACGACGGGACACTGCGGGAAATCCTGAATGTGGCACCGGACGCTGAGTTGTATTTTCAGCTGGAAAAAGACATTGATCTTACCTCATTTGCAGACGGATGGCAGCCGATCGGGGACAGTACCAGACCCTTTACGGATCACTTTGACGGCGCGGGGTATACGGTGGAGAACCTGGGCGTAAACCAGACGAATGCCGGCCTGTTCGGGTTTATCGGTACGGGAGGTACGGTAGAAAACCTGGCACTGGAAAGCTGTGAGATTACCGGAGACGAAAAGGCAGGCGGTATCGCGGCAGAAAACCAGGGCACGATCCGAAACTGTTCGGTGACCAACGCCTCGATCGTGGGAGAGACGGATGCAGGCGGCATCTGCGGACTCATCGCTGCGGACGGCAAGGTGGAATATTGTCTGTTCACCGGCACAGTATATACAGAAAATGGCAATGCGGGCGGTGTGACCGGTACTTGGCAGGAAGGTACCCTGTCCTCCTGTGCAATCCTGGCGAAGAGTTTGACAGCGCCGGCAGGCCAGTCGGGTTCCGTGGCGGGCGCTTTCGGGCCCGTCAGCGGTATGCTTGGAGAAAACAATATTTATTGGGTAGGCTGCGCCGGGGCAAACGAGGAATATGCCAGTCCGAAATCGAGCGGGGAGCTTATGGACGCGCAGGCGTGGCCCCAGGCTTTTACAACTGAGCCCTGGACTTACGAGCCGTCCCGGATGCCTTCGCTTGGCGGTGCGGCTGCCCTGCTTCCCGGATATCTGGGGAAATTGCCGGGAAATGGCACACAGTCAGATCCCTATCGCATTCAAAACTGGCTGGATCTCGTCTCCTTTGCCGACGACGTGAACAATGGCAATGATTATAAAGGAATGTATGTCAAACTCACCGCGGATATCGAGATGCCGGAGCAGGACAAACAGGACGGGTTCACGCCCATCCAAAATTTTTCCGGCACCTTCGACGGGAACTACAAAACCATCCGCGGCCTGACCATCAGCCTGCCCGGCAGCGTCAGCGTGGGTATGTTCGGCGTCGTGAGGAATGCGAACATCAAGAACATGGTGCTGCAGGACGTATCCATCCTGGGGGACTCTCTGGTCGGCGGTCTGGTGGGCGAGGGGCATGATAGCACCATCGAGGGCTGTTACGTGAGCGGAACAGTGACCGCCACGTATAAGGACGTCGGCGGTGTGATGGGCAGCGGCTTTCAGTGTACCGTACAGAGCTGCTTCGCCGAGGCCGACGTGAGCGGGAAGCACGGCGTGGGCGGTATCCTGAGCTATATGGAGGGCGGCAGCGTTCTGGACTGCTACACCGGCGGGTCACTTACGTCCTACTATGCCGGCTCGATCGCGGGCATCGCCGCCCATCCGGAGCTGGAAACGTGCGTTGTGAAACGCTGTTACAGCACAGCGGTTATCAGGGAGGTGGAAGGTCCTACCCTGGCAGGTATCTACAGCGGCGCGGGCGGCGTGGTTGGCGTAACGGCGGGATATAGTGAGGATATTATCGCGCTGAACCGGACGGTGGGAAATATAAGCGGCACGTACAGCCAGCTGGTCGGCCGGTATCTGGGGACTGCTTCTTCCGGGGAAGGCCTCGCCTACTGGGCCATGATCCCGGGCAATAATATGCTCCCTGCCTATGATAAAAACAGCATGGGTTACAGTGCGTCACAGATACGAGCCAACACAGACGGCATGTGGGACGCTTTTTCCGCCCCTGCGTGGAACCGCGGCAAAGATGGCCTGCCCGTATTGACCGGTGTACCGGGCGCGCTGCAAAAGGGTGCCTGGCCGGACTGGCTTAAGGATGACTACGATACCCTGTATAACGATGTTCCCATGGCCCAGGCCGCAACGAAAACCTACATAATCAAGACGGCCGGCAACCTGGGCTGGCTGAGCAAACAGCCGAACGACCAATTGGATGGCTGGACGCTGGATTTTCAGGCGGATATCTCCCTGAAGGATTACACGGCGGGAATAGGCTGGACACCTATCGGTACCGTTATAAGTACGAACAATTATAAAGATCTGCCCAAACTCACAGTGAAGGGGAATGGGCACAAAGTGTCCGATCTCCATCTCCGTCTGGGCCCCATCGACGCTGCAACAGGTGTGGGTCTGTTCGGGGCACTGGGAAGCGGCAGCAGTATCACCGATCTGCATGTGGAGAAAGCGGACATGAGTTGGGCACTGGGCTCGGTACCCGGGAAATTGGCAAGTTTAAGTGCCGGCGGCATCGTGGGGACTGCCTATAATACGGACATCCGATTCTGCTCTTTCGACGGTACGCTGGATTTTTTGTCAGTTGATATCGTGGGCAGTTGTAATGTTGGCGGCATCGTGGGAGAAGTATTTGGTATACAGGAAGATGCCTATCGTTATTTCTGGTTGGACGGCTGTGCGGTTCGTGGCCAGATTAGAGGGAATACAGCTGGAGGTATCGTGGGATTTATCGGCGCTGCATCGGGAGGATTAATAGTAAGAAAGGGAAGCTACGGCTATGCCATGAAAAATTGCTATAATCTCGCACAGGTGGAGGCTGAAGGGGCTGCCGGCGGATTGATCGGTCGATGTGTGATATTTACCGTGGATACCTATGCGGGGAACTCTTCCCATTCCTTCACCGCAATACAAAATTGCTACAACCGGGGGGAGGTTTGCGGCAAAACAGACGCTGGGGGTCTGGTAGGTAGTTTAGGTAACATGTGTGGTCAGATTGGTCATGAGGATGAGAAGATTACGCTGAATGTATTATCTCAATGTTACAATACCGGCACAGTGCAGACGACGTTAAGTCCGTATGCATACCCCGATGGCTCTTACAGACCACAATACCATGGCGCCGGAGGGCTGGTGGGCTTTCACGAGGTGCTGACGAGTGGTTCAGGTAATAGGACACCGAGCAGAGTTAATCTGTCCGGGTTTTCCCTGGGGCCTTCGATTACCGGATCTTATCCAACGGATCCAATATATGACTGTACACTCACATGCGGCTCTATACTTGGCGCGGATTCAAAGCCCGAGGCCAAGAATGAGGCAAACGTGACGGTTAATCTCGGAATATCCCGGGTGTGGCAGGGACAGAAACTGACCTTGAACGGAATAGCCGAGTCGCCGGGCGGAGTGATAGTGCCGCTGACGAGCGACAGTATCGTGAAGGAAGGGGCTTTGAAATCAGCTTTTACGGGCGTGTGGAATACCGGAGGTGTCATGCCGATTCTGGGCGATGATTATGTCGCCCGGTATGAGTGGCAGACCAGCGCGCCTCCCTCTCATATGGTGGATGCGGATATGGGAGAAATTACCGATCCCGTCACCATCGAAATCCATACGCCTCAAGAACTGGTTGAGGTCTCGAAAAACCATAAATCCAATAAAAATATTACGCTGGAACTGACCAACGATATCGACATGGAAGGCGTCACAGGCTTCGTGCCCTTTAAGGATTTCTCGGGGAAATTCGACGGTAATGGGTATGCGGTAAAGAACCTGGTCATAGATGGTGACAACTCCACTCTGGCCATCGGTTTTTTTGCTAATATCACTCCATATGGGACTGTGCAGTGTCTCTCCCTTGTCGACTGTAAGGTCTCGGGCGCCAGGTATGTGGGCGCGTTAGCAGGACAGTGCAATGGCCAGATCAAAGAATGCGCCGCATTTCGAAGCACCGGGGCCATGATCCGGGAACCCAACGCCATTCAGGTGACAGACGGGTCCATGGTGGGCGGGCTGGTGGGTGCCCTGATCGGGGGAGGCACGATCTATAACAGCTATGCTGCATTGAATGTATATGGGTCATCCTATATCAAGTTTCCGGGAAGGGGCACCGGCGGCCTGGTGGGATTGATCGGTTATCTGGGGGATGATACCGGTTTCGGGATGGACACGGTCAGCAACTGTTTTGCAGCCGGCACCGTACAGGGATACGAATACGCCGGTGGACTGTACGGGCAGATCTATATGGAGAACCCGGATCGTCAGGCATATTCCATAAGACTGGAGAACTGCTACGCCCTTCCCACTAAGATCAGTGTATCCAAAAGCGGCGGCGGGACCGGGCTGGTAGCCGGCAGCATAACCGCCCTCCCGAATACCTTCACCAACCAGTTCGCCTGGAGCGGCCTGCTTGACGGTAGCGCGCTTCCCCAGCCGAACATAGACGGTACGGCTCAGATGGACGTCAAAGCACTGGGGGCGAGCATGAACACAGAACTCCCCGGCAGCTCCTATGGCATATGGAAAAAGGCGTCAGATGACGCCACTCCCATTCTTATGAGGCTGTTGGGCGACCAATACAACTATCTCCCGCTGGAGGTGCAGAGCAACGAACTGGAGCAGGAGAACGGCATATACCTGATCAAAAGCGCAGAGGATCTGGTATGGATGTCTGAGAAGCTTTCGGAGGACAACGCAGCTTACGATAACGGTTCGTACCGGCTGGAAACCAATATACGGCTGGCGGATGTGGTCAATGCCAAAAATCCCTGGCGGCCCATGCCGAACTTTAACGGTACTTTTGACGGAAATGGCAAAACCATCACGATAACGGACCTCTTTGCCGCAGGAAATATGGCCGGGCTGTTCGGGCAGGTCGATAGCGAAGCTGTCATCAAGAACCTGACGGTGGAGGGGAATATAAGCGGCGACATCTACAATGACTATGGCACTTTCGTGGAAACTTACGCTGGACTGCTGGCAGCCCGGATGTCGGGGACTGTACAAAATGTCACAGCCAGGGGGCAGCTCACCGCCAATGCGTGGTCTGTGGGCGGTCTGGTCGGCAGTCTGGAAAACGGCGGCGTAATAGAAGATTGTGTCAACCGCGCCGCCATCAATGTGGATCAGCTCCCCAATTCGCAGACCACGTCCCGGACAATAGGGGGGATCGCCGGGGTGTGCAGCAACAGCACGATTACCGGGTGTACCAACACCGGGGCGGTTCTGGCTTCAAAGGAAGCAGAGGGCTGCAGCGGCGGTATTACGGGTCGGCTGATCCCCGGCACCGTCCGTCTGTGCCAAAATGGAGGCATCATCCGGGGCAGGGTCGGCGGCGGCATCGCGGGCTTAGTGGAAAAAGACGCAGCAGCGCCCGCTCTCAGGGCCGCTGTCATCGAGCGCAGTTTTTCCACAGGAGCCATCAGCGCCTTCGTGGGGGCGGGAGGTATCACAGGGGACTATGGATTTACTCCGGATGGCTGGATCCAGGACTGTTACTCGACCGGCACCATCACCGGTGGCGTATACGCAGGCGGCATCGCGGGCGTCCTTAGCGCTTATGTTATGAATGGGAAGAGATCCGGCATCCGGAACTGCTACAGCATTGCTGACGTCTCCAGCCCGGGAAACAGCACGGCTGGTATCCCAGGCAGCGCTGCAGGCGGTCTGATCGGTAAAATGTACGGAACAGCGGGAAAAGAGTATGTGGCGCTGCAAAACGCGGCAGCGCTGGGCTACCAGGTGGAAGCGCAGTCCTCCGACCGGGACAGGATATTAGGCAACCTGGAAGAATCAGGGGGTACCGGATCAGGCGTCAGCGCTTATATCAGTAATAGTTACGGTTTTGACGGGATGAAACTCTCCCCTGCGGGCGCCGGGGCCAACGGCGCCGCCGGAACGGCGGTATTGAAAAACCGTGTCTGGGAAAAGAGCTTTTGGGCGGATGACGTGGGCTTTGACCTCGAATCAGTCTGGGAGATGCAGTTGAATTCCTCGGGGGAAAGCAAGCTTCCCATCCTCCGCGGTCTTGGCGGGCAGGATGGAACGATGCCCATGCATCTGGTGTCCTATGAAAGAGGGGAATCTACGCTTAAGGTAGAAGCTTCCATGGAGGAAGTGGACTTTAGCGACCAGGAGCGGAAGGTGCTTCTCGTAGCTGAACTAACAACAGACGCCAGCCAGAAAAGGCTGATCTGGGACTGCGACGATACCAGCAGGAGAGCAGGCGTAAGGCTTGAGGAAGACCCGGATCAAAACGCGCTGTGCAGCCTGATTCTGCCGGGAGGATTTTCCGGTGCTGTGCAGATCACCGTTACCCATGCGGCCAACTCGTCCCTGAACGCCGGTGTCACGGTCACCGCGCTTAACATCAGTCTGCCTGAGAACCTGTCTGCCACCTACGGCGATTCTCTCAGGGATATCCAGTTACCGGCCGGCTGGGGGTGGGAAAATCCGGATACCTTTGCCGGCAATGTAGGAAAGAGGACTTTCCCCGCTGTTTATGGAACCAATACAAAGAGGGATCTGGAAGTGAACGTGGAGAAATGCCCCATTACGGTGAAAGCTGACGATCAGTCCAAATTCTTTGGCGGCACAGACCCGGCATTCACCTGGACCGTGACAGCGGGAGCCCTGGTGCCGGGGGATCAGGAACAGTTCGGCGGCAAACTGGGCTATACAGGCTCTGATCTAGGTGATTATGTGATCGTCCAGACAGAACCGTTGGCTCATCCCAATTACGATATCACATATGAGGCCGGAACCATGAGAATCCTTCCCACGCCCGGTATGCAGGATGTTATTAACATCATTCAGGCGCTGCCTCAGCCGGTGGCTTCCTATATAGATGCCGACCAGGTGGCAATGGCCACGAACGCATTTGATGCGCTGCCGGCAGATGAACAGGGGCAGATCCCTGCGGATGTCCGGAACAGGCTTGAAAATGCCCAGAGGGAGTCGGGGGAAGTAAACCATAGAAATGCGGACACGGCTGTTACCGGCACATTCCTTCCGTGGTATGTGCGGATATTGGCAGAACGTATCCCGGAAGATGACAGAAGGTTTGTCTGGCTTAAAGGGGAACTGGAAAAGAAGGAACCGGAAAAGAAGGAACTGCTGGCCTTATATGACTTCGTCTTGGAGGATACGCGGAACGGGGAATCCTATCCGGTGCCCGCAGGAAAGACCGTGACGCTGACCCTGAGTAATATGCCTGTCTCAGGAAGAAGCGGCATAGGTGTCGTGCATGTGAAGGCAGAAACTGAGATCAGTTTTAAACTGGAATACCTGAACTGTAAGGCAGACAACACGACGGTGCAGTTTGAGACAGACAGCTTCAGTCTGTACGGCGTATTTGCGGAGGAGTCCGATGATCCTGGTCCGCAGCCAACGCCGACCCCGACCCCGCAGCCGACTCCAACTGTGACTCCGCAGCCAACTGCGCAGCCTAATTCATCGGACGGACAGGATGGGGCACAGAATGATACGCAGTCAGGCGTAGAGAAGAGTCCGGAGACAGGGGATTCGGCCCATCCGGTGTTCCTGTTCCTGCTAATGGCGGTATCGCTGTGTGCGCTTGCGGTACTGGTGATACGCAGACAAAAAGGTAAAAGGCATATAGAATAGATTTTATTTCTGGAGGATCTCAGGAATATGGTCACCCTGTTAAGGGAGAAAAACGCACTACAGGGGAATGATTGACATAATAACAGGGGACACCTGAACCGCCGGCACAGACGTATGTAGGTCTGTGGCTGCGGGTTCAGGTGTCCCCTGTTTTTTTACCGTTATATATCCAATCTAATGCGCGGAACCATGATCCTTACAGCCATGCTCCCCGCAGGTGTGTCCTTCCCCGTGGGCGTGATTATGATGATCACATACGGTATCCGGCTGATAATTCAGGTTCCCGGCCAGAAGGGCTTTTACCTGCTCATCCGCGTCACCTTTTGCGCCGGGATACAGCGTGATACCTGCTTCCGCCAGGGCGGTTCTCGCGCCGCCGCCGATGCCGCCGCATATAAGAACTTCGATGCCGTAGTCCTTCAGAAAGCCTGCCAGCGCCCCATGGCCGCTGCCGTTGGTATCTACAACCTTAGATGAGAGAATGGAGCTCTGATCCGTCTCGTAGATTTTAAACTGTTCACTGTGCCCGAAATGTTGGAATACTTCACCATTTTCATAAGTTACTGCAATTTTCATGCTTACAACCTCCGTTTTTTGTCAGATTAATTTCTGCTTGTCCTGCTGTCGGATCACCCTGACAGCGGCGCCCATTACAGGCGTGTTTCCCGCAGTTTTTGCCGCAGCAGTCACCGGAATGAGAACAGAGCATATAATTGCCGCCTTCGATCAGAAGAACGCTCCCGGTTACCAGAGTTTCGGCCAGCTTATGGCGGGCCCTGTTGTAGACAGCCTGGATCGTGGTACGGGCGACACCCATCTGACCCGCGCAGTCCTCCTGGTCATATCCCAGATAGTCAATGAGACGGATCGTTTCGAATTCATCCAGAGTCATTTCGATCTTCGGGTTATCATCCGTAAACTCCAGCGGCCCAAACTGATTCGTCCGCGGAAGCGTACAGATTCTCCTGCATTTAGATGGACGCGGCATAAAAATTCCTCCTGTTCTCCCCGGTTTGTACCATCAGTATACGTCAGTTTATGACATATGTCAATAACTTTGGCGCGGGAAACACATGATGAGAGGGGACTGGCTCTTTTCGGCAGTAAAGCCGAACTTTACAGAAACTGCGTGGAGAAAAGTGCCTGTCCCCGGATGCAGGCCCGAACAAGCCACCTAAGTCTCATAGAGACATAGAGAGACATAGAGATAAAAGAGTATACAAAATGCGGAAAAAAATGATATAATAATTTTATTCACGGGCTGATGTCGGGAATCATAAAAAACGCAAGAAGGGCGGGCATAAGGATGGAGAGCAAGGATCAATTCCGGAATCGGATACAGACTGGAACCCCATTACCGCTGGGGGCCAGTTATAAGGATGGTTGTATGAACTTTGCCGTGGCGGCAGAGGGCGGACAGCCGTGTGCCCTGGTCCTGTACCATAAGGATGAGACACACACGGCGTTTGAGATTCCATTTCCCGTAGAGAGCAGGTCAGGTAATGTATATTCCCTTGCGATCCGGGATTTTAAAGCAGATGATTACGAATATAATTTCAGGATCGGCCGTCAGATTGTTCCTGACCCTTACGCCAAAAGGATACTGGGCAGGGAACATTTCGGCGTGCCTGTAAAAAAAGAGGACGGCGGCTTTGTGCGCTGCGGATTTGCGGTTTCGGATTATGACTGGAAAGCAGATCAGCCTTTGGCGATCCCGTACGAGAATGTCATTATGTACGGCCTGCATGTCCGGAATTTTACGATGCATCCTTCCTCGAAGATAAAACATAAGGGGACCTTCCTGGGAATCAGGGAGAAGATTCCGTATCTGAAAGAAATGGGAATCAATCATATAGAACTGATGCCGTCTTACGAGTTTGATGAGATACTGATCCGCCGGCCGGCAGCATATTATGCGGATGATACGGAAAAGACAAAGGAATCATTCCGCTTGAATACCTGGGGATATGGACCGGGCAGTTATTTTGCGCCGAAAGCATCCTATGCCGCATCTGCTGATCCGGTGACCGAATTCAAAGATATGGTGCGTGCGCTTCATGAGAATGGGATTGAGATTTCCATGGAATTTTATTTTCCAAAAGGCACCGGTGTGGAGTTGATGCTGCGCTGCCTGAGGTACTGGGTGCTTTCCTATCATCTGGACGGAATCCATCTGAATGGGGAGGATGTGCCGGCCTGTCTGCTGGCTTCGGACCCGATTCTGTCCCGGACGAAGCTTATGTATCAGGGCTTTCCGGTGGAAGAGATCTATCAGGAGGGGGCACTGCCGGAATTTAAGAATCTGGCGGAGTATAACAGCGGCTTCCTGGTGGATGCCCGTCGTTTTTTAAAGGGCGATGAGGATATGCTGGACGCTTTTACCTGGCGGGCCAGGAGGAACCCTTCCGGGCATGGTGTGATCAATTATATAACAAACCATGACGGATTTACCCTTCTGGATCTGGTATCTTATGACGGGAAGCATAACGAAGAGAATGAAGAGGATAACCGGGACGGCACGAATTATAATTACAGCTGGAACTGCGGAGCCGAAGGACCCAGCCGTAAAAGAGCGGTAAGAGAGCTTCGGGTGAAACAGGTGAAGAACGCCTTCAGTTTTTTGATGTTAAGCCAGGGGACCCCCTATATATTCAGCGGTGATGAGCTGATGCATACGAAGAAGGGAAACAATAATTCCTACTGCCAGGACAACGGCACGGCCTGGATCAACTGGAATCTCACGAAGGATGCCCGGGAAGTCCGGGATTATGTAAAGAAACTGATCGCGTTGCGCCGGGAACATCCGATTCTGCACAGGCCGGAGGAACTTCGCATCATGGATTATATGGCCTGCGGTTATCCAGATCTATCTTATCACGGCAAGAAGGCCTGGTATGGTGAGTTCGAGCCGTTCAGCAGGCAGATCGGACTGATGTACTGTGGAAAATACGCGAAAACCGGGCAGCAGGAAGACGATTTTTTCTATGTGGCTTATAATATGCACTGGATCGAGCATGAGTTCGCCCTCCCGAAGCTGCCGGACGGAAAGTCCTGGAGGCTTGTGATGGATACCTCCCTTGCCGTGGATGGAAGTTTCTATGAATCCGGCCGGGAGCCGGTGGTTCAAACACCTAAAATGATACCGGTAAAAGCCAGGACGGTAATGGTCCTGATCGGCAAATAAAGATCAGCAGGGGAAATGGAATGGAAAAGATCAGAGAAATCATAGGCATCAACGGCTTTACTTTAAAATGGATCGCTATCATAACGATGGTGATTGATCATACGGGAATGATGTTTTTCCCATACAGCAGTATCCCCAGAATCGTAGGACGGATGTCGTTTCCTATCTTCTGTTTTCTGTTGGTGGAAGGATTCCTTCATACCCATGACCGCAAGAAATACGCGCTTCGGCTGCTTCTGTTTGCAGTGATCTCCGAAATCCCCTTTGACCTGGCGATCTATCTGTCCAGAGGACAGACGAATTTTTTGGCGCAGCAGAACGTGTTCTTCACACTGTTTTTGGGTTTGCTGCTGCTCATACTGATCGAGCGTTCCCCGAAGGTATGGTGGAGGATGCTGATGACAGTGCTGGTCTGCCTGGCCGCGTACTTCTTCCTGACAGACTACAATATGATGGGCGTGCTGCTGATCCTGTCCTTCTACGTGTTTCAAACATCCATACTGGGAAAAGCGGCCTCACTGGCCTTCCTGGACTGGGGCATGTTCGGAGGCATACAGAATTTCGCGATTATATCCATTCTGCCCATCTGGCTGTACAACGGACAGCGCGGGCCTAAGATGAAATATTTCTTTTATGTATTTTATCCTGCACATTTATTGCTTTTGTGTTTCATACGTATATTTATATGATATAATGTCGTCAGACATTATATCCGCGCCGGAGCGCTTTCCTTGGCGCGGAGTGTGCATCCCCCCCGGAGGGGTCATGATTGCATGCAATCATGATATAATGTCGTCAGACATTTATCCGCGCCGGAGCGCTTTCCTTAGCGCGGAGCGCTGTGACAGAAAGAATTGAGCGGAGTTAATAAACATGGGAAATGCTTGGAAACATTTTTGTACAATTACACATCACAAATATCTGGTCATGAAAGGCTGCTTCAAGGTAGGGCTTTACCGGCAGGGAATCATGCACGATATGTCGAAATACAGTCCCACGGAGTTCCGGGTGGGCTGCAAATATTTTCAGGGAAATCGAAGCCCGAACAATGCGGAGCGGGAAGAGATCGGATACTCGTCCGCCTGGCTGCACCACAAGGGGCGCAACAAGCACCATTTTGAATACTGGATCGATTACAGCCTGGGGAAAGGACGTCTGCTGGAAGGCTGCAAGATGCCCACCAGGTATGTGGTGGAAATGCTGATGGACAGGATAGCCGCATCGAAAGTATACGAGAAGGAAAAATATACCGACGCCAGTCCTCTGACCTATTATGAAAAAGGAAAAATCGGTGCCCTGATCCATCCGGAGACGAGGGTAATGCTGGAGCGGTTTCTGCACATGCTGGCGGAAATGGGAGAGGATAAGACCTTTGCCTATATAAAAAAGGAAATACTGAAGAAAAAATAAGATTACATACGGGATGCACAAAGCATATTCCGTCAATCATCTAAGAAAGAAAAAACGGAGGTTTACGGCTATGATGAATGACAAAAAAGTATTGTTCAGCGGTATGCAGGCGACAGGAACGCTGACACTGGGCAATTATCTGGGGGCCCTGAAAAACTGGGTGACCTTAAGTGATGAATATGAATGTTTCTACTGTGTGGTGGATCTACACTCCATTACGATCCGGCAGGACCCCGCAGAGCTTCGCAAGAGGGCCAGGAACCTTCTGACGCTGTATATCGCGGCGGGACTGGACCCCACGAAGAACTGTCTGTACTACCAGTCTCATGTATCCGGCCATGCCGAGCTGTCATGGATACTGAACTGCTTTACCTATATGGGCGAGCTTAACCGGATGACCCAGTTTAAAGATAAATCCCAGAAGCATGCGGATAACATCAATGCGGGCCTGTTCACCTATCCGGTGCTGATGGCGGCGGATATACTGCTGTTCCAGTCGGATGTGGTCCCGGTGGGGATCGACCAGATGCAGCATCTTGAGATCACCAGGGATATCGCGCAGCGTTTTAATAATATCTACGGCGACGTGTTCACGATTCCGGAACCTTATATCGGGAAGACCGGTGCGAAGATCATGAGTCTTCAGGACCCTACCAAGAAGATGAGTAAATCCGATGAGAATCCCAACAGCAGCATCTATCTTATGGATGATCCGGATGCCATTGTCCGCAAGTTCAAACGCGCGGTAACGGATTCCGGAAAAGAAATCATCTATACAGATGACAAACCGGGAATTAAGAATCTGCTGGATATCTACTGCACGATTACGCAGAAAACCGTGGAGGAAGCGGTGAAAGAATTTGACGGAAAAGGATACGGCGAATTCAAACTGGCGGTAGGGGAAGTGGTAGCGGACCATTTGCGTCCGGTACAGGAACGCTTTGCCCAGCTCGGCAAGGACAAAGCCTTTATTGACGGTATCATCAAAGACAATGCCGAGAAAGCAAATTATTTTGCCACAAAGACATTGCGTAAGGTGCAAAGAAAGGTCGGTTTCCCGGACCGGATTCGTTAACTTCGAACTTCGGAAAAAATAGAGCGGAAAAAACGAAATTAGAAAATAAAAAGTACAGGAGGGACTTTATATGACAATCGATGAAGCGATCAGAATATTGGAGATGCAGGAGGAAATCTTACAGTTCAGCCACTTTACCAATGCGGACGCATGGGAGCTGGGGAATGTAATCGTATCGGAAGCGGCCAGGAGAGGGCTGTCCATAGCGACCAGTATCCGCCTGAACAATGGGTATACGGTATTTCAGTTTGGGTTTGACGGCACCAACCTGCACAATGATAACTGGATGGGAAGAAAACATAACACGGTCAAAGTTCTGGAAAAGAGCAGCCTGCATGTATATATGGAATTACAGAAAACACAGGAGACGATCGAGGAATGGTTCCTGGAGCCGAAGGAGTACGCGGTCTGCGGCGGCGGTTTCCCCATCCGGGTGGAAGAGGTCGGCGTGATCGGCTCCGTACTCGTATCCGGACTGGATCATGTGGCAGATCACGATCTGGTGGTAAAATGCATCAGCAAATATCTGCATGTGGATGAAGTGCCCAGGATCCGTGCGCTGGTATAACACGCAGCACTGCACATCAGGCGGGAGGACCACAATATGGCTAGCATCAAGGACGTGGCCAGAAGAGCGGGAGTATCCGTCTCAACAGTCTCCAACGTGCTCAATGGAACAAAATATGTCAGCGAAGATCTGAAAAAACGGGTAAATATCGCGGTTCCCGAACTGGAATATGAAGCGGACCCTGTGGCCAGAAATATGAAATCACAGTGAAGTAAGACCATAGGGGTTATTACTGCGGATATGTGCGGCCTGCCGGTTGACGAAGAAAAAATGATAGCCAATGGGGACTATACCCATCAGAGCGGCTATCTCGCAATGAAACAGCTTCTTAAATCCTGTCCGGATATGGACGGGGTATTTATAGCCAATGATCAAATGGCCCTCCCCTTTCTTCCATCCACGTACGGAAAAAACATATTGGACTGGAAGCAGCCGGGGCACTGATCAGACAGATCGAAGGAGAGGATGAGGCTGTCCGGGAGACAGTCAGAATCGAGATGGAGACCAGGCTTGTGGTACGCAGGTCAACACAAAGCGATGCGCCTTTGGATTGGATCTTGTCAGACTGGTATTATTTCATGTAATCATCCGGAGGTTCCGGGCGTTGTTCCAGGAATTTGATGAAAAGTGAGGCAGGGGACTGTCACGGGGGAATTATACTCCCCGGGACAGTCCCCTGCTGTTTTATTTATAACAGATATTGACAAACGTTCGCTGACGTGTTAGGGTGAATAAAATGCACGAAATGAGGTGGGACAATGCCAGGAATGCGTGAAGTGGCCAGGGAAGCGGGCGTATCGCTGTCTACGGTGTCTGCTGTACTCAGTGACAGCGAAAAATATGTGAGTGAAGAAATCAAAAATAAAGTTCTGCTGGCGGCGAACAAGATCGGGTACCGCTGCCCTGCGAAAAAGAAAAGAGCGGAAAAGGTAATCGCGGTGGTACTGCCGAATATAACAAGCACATTTTTTTCAAGCCTGCTCAGCGGAATCGAAGATACGGCCACGGATGAAGGCTATACGCTGGTTTTTGGCAATTCCGGCTATCATTTTTCCAAGGAGAGGCGTTTTATCTCCATGATACAAAAGCAGTCCCTGCAGGGGGTCATTATCGATACGGTGTGTCCGATTACGGAAGAAAACGCTTATTTTGATGAATTGAGAAAAACGTTTGGAAGCAAAGAAATACCGGTGATTCTGCTGGAAAGGAAGATTCAGGAGCCCAATTTCGGCAGTGTCTATGTGGATCATATGAATAATGCGTACCAGGCCACAAAACATCTAGTTTTAAAGGGATACCGCAGCATCGCGCATGTGGCGGGGAAGGCAAATAACCCCCTGACGCTCCTGCGGGTGAACGGTTACCGCAAGGCATTGGAGGAGGGCGGTATCCCCTATGACAAAGAACTGGTCGCATCCGGGGATTTTTCGCCGAACAGCGGATATATCGCGATGAAGAAAATATTGGGAATCCGGTCGGATTGTATGGCGGTATTCGCGGCCAACGACCAGATGGCCATCGGGGCGATGAAGGCGATCCTGTCCGAGGGAAAGCGGGTGCCGGAGGATATCGCGGTGGTCGGGATCGATAATCTCAGCGTATCGTCCATGATATCCCCCTCTCTGACCACGATTAATGTGCCGACTTATCAGATGGGCAGGACGGCGGTGAAAATGCTGATGGACCGTTCAAAGGAGAAAAAGCGGAGCGTCAAACTCCCCTGCAACCTGATCGTGCGCAGATCCACGGATCTGTATGCGGGCAGCGAGTGGGATATGTTTGGGTGGTAAAAAAATAAAATCAGTCCAATTGCGGCTGCGATAAAAAAATAGGAAAGACAATCAGGGGTCTGCCAGAAAACAACGTTAATGTTTTCTGACAGACCCCTGATTACTATGTAAAAAATGCATAAAAAAAGACCGCGAAACTGAGTGAAATATAGAAAACGACGGATAATGTTGACAAACGTTCGTTAAAAGAATATGATTTTACTAGAAGGAATGATCAAAAATGTTTGAAAAACCCTTTAAAATCATTGGCTGTCGTATGAAACGAGCGAAAAGTGAGCGAACAAGTTGAAAAAATCTGGAATTTCAGAAAACATTTTCTGTTGAATCAAATGAATAATCAAAAATCATGAAGGAGTGAGAAGTATGAATCAGAAAGAACAGATCGAAAAAGCATTGGAAAAAGGGAAAGGTGTGCTGCGGCTGGCGCCGACCTGGGTACCAAGGGTGTATTGCAGGCCGGGAAGAAGAATTAAGCTGCACCCGTCCGACTATTTTGTACTGGGAATGCGGGGCGGCATTGACGAAAGATGGTTTTCCTCGACGACCTGGGCGGAGAACGGTCCGGGGACACCCGAGGACGAAGGGTTGAGCTATATCGTCGTGGATGAGGACGGCAAAGAGCGGGTTCTGTTAAGAGACGCGGTGGATCTGATGGGACCTGAGCTGATCGGTGAGACCTTATGGAACAAATACCACCGGTGGGCGATGTTTTCCAAGTTCTTCGACAACCAGGGGCCGCTTCCCCATCACATTCATCACAGACAGGAGCACGCGGCGCGGGTGGGAGCGGACGGCAAGCCGGAGATGTACTTTTTCCCGGCGCAGATGAACAACCACGGCGGAGAATTCCCCTTTACATTTTTCGGATTCCATCCTGAGACTACGAAGGAGCAGGTGCTCGGCTGCCTGAAGAACTATACAAAGGGAGATAATAACATCCTGGGACTCTCAAGAGCGTTTAAGCTGGAAGTGGATACCGGATATAACGTAGCACCCGGTATCATGCACGCCCCCGGTTCCTTCTGTACCTATGAGCCGCAGTTCGCATCCGATGTGTACGCGATGTATCAGTCGGTGCTGATGAACGGGGAGCTGGTACAGCAGGATCTGCTCTGGAAGAATTGTCCGGAAGAAGAGATCGGCAATTATGAGTATCTGCTGGACGTCATTGACTGGGACAAGAACGTGGACCCGGATTTCCACGAACACAACTTTATGAGCCCGAAACCGGTCAGACCGATGGAAGAGATGGCAGCGGACGGTTATATCGAGGAGTGGATCTGTTATAAATGTGAAAATGTAAGTGCAAAGCGCCTGACGGTTCTCCCCGGACAGTCGGTAGTGGTAAAGGATGCCGCGCCTTACGGGCTGATCTGCCTGCAGGGCCACGGAACCTTTGGAGCGTGGGAAATCGAATCCCCGGCCCTGATCCGTTACGGCGAGTTAACCCATGACGAATACTTTGTGACAGAAAAAGCAGCGAAAGAGGGAATCCGGATCGTGAATCCGTCATCCGCAGACCCCATTGTGATTCTGAAGCATTTCTCGGATAACCCGGACCTGAGCGTCGAATAAATTGGGAAAATGAATACTCCGAAAGCCCTGTCCATAAGAGGGCTTTCGGAGGTGGGAGGAAATTATTATGGGAGAAACAGTATTGGAGTTAAAAAATATTGTCAAAACATTCCCGGGCGTCCTGGCGTTAAACGATGTAAGTTTCGATCTTGAAAAAGGTGAGGTACATGCCATCTGCGGTGAGAACGGAGCCGGAAAGTCCACGCTTATGAAGGTGCTGTCCGGGGTGTATCAGCCGGATTCCGGGGAGATCCATGTAAATGGGCAGAAGAGAAAATTCGCCAATCCCATGGAATCCTATAAAAGCGGGGTGTCCATTATCTTCCAGGAAACCAGCCTCTTTGAAGAGATGACAGTGCTGGAGAATATGTTTTTGGGACACGAGACCAGCAAAAAAACACTGGGATTTCTGCCGGTTCTGAATTACAGGGAAATGAGGGAGAAGGCACAGGAGATATTCAAGCGGTTAAACACGAAGATCGACCTGGACACCAAGATCAAAACGCTGGGAATGGCCCAAAAGCAGATGGTGGAAATCGCGAAAAGCCTGACTTTTGACGCCAGCATCCTGATCTTTGATGAGCCTACGGCCTCACTGACCCAGCGGGAAGTGGACGCTTTGTTTGGCATTATTATAAGCCTCAAAAAAGAAGGAATGGGTATCGTCTACATCAGTCACAGACTGGAGGAAATTTTTGAGATCTGCGACCGGGTGACGGTTTTAAGAGACGGACAATATATTTCCACAAAAGACGTGGCCGGGACCAATAAGGATGAACTGGTTGCCGACATGGTTGGACGTACGATGCATAACTATTATCCCAAGGCTGAGACCGAGTTGGGCGATGTGATCTTCCGGGTGGAAAACTTCTATGATGAGGGATTCCTGGAAAATATCAATTTTGAAGTGAGAAAAGGGGAGATCTTAGGGTTTGCCGGCCTGGCCGGCGCCGGAAGGACCGAACTGATGGAAGCAGTCTGCGGACTGGCGCCCAAAGCCCAGGGAAAGATAACCCTGGATGGGAAAAATCTGCATATCACCGATTACACCGATGCCATGAAAGAAGGATTGGTGTATGTGTCAGAGGACCGGGGCAAGTACGGCCTGATTGTGGACATGAGTATAGAAGAAAATATATCGATGCCCCAGCTGAACGATTTCTCAAAATTCGGTATCATCGACCGGAAAAAAGAAAGCGCGGTGGCGGCGGAATACATGAAAGAGATAACGATTAAAGCGCCGGCGCCGGACTTTACCGTGAATAACTTGTCGGGCGGTAACCAGCAGAAGGTATCCATCGCCAAAGCGCTGGCGATTCAGCCGAAGATCCTGGTCCTGGATGAGCCGACCAGAGGCGTGGATGTCAATGCCAAGGCGGAAATACATAAAATCATCAGTGAACTCACCGGAAAAGGGCTTACGATCCTGATGATCTCCAGCGAGCTGCCGGAGCTGCTGGGTATGTGTGACCGGATCTATGTAATGAAGGAAGGCAGGATAGCCGGATGCTTTTCGAGAGAAGACGCCACCCAGGACAAGATTCTGAAAACGGCGCTGGAAGGGGAGGGGGAAGGATAAGATGGATATTAGCCAGAAGAAGAATTGGAAAAAGCTTATGACCACGGAATTTTATCTGCTGCTGTTTTTAATCCTTGTGCTCTTATTCCTGGCCGTCTTTGCCAGAGGATTCTATGACCTCAGCAACCTGATGAACCTGCTCAACCGGTTCAATTATGTATTGATCGCGGCGGTGGGAATGAATATGATCATTATCACTTCCAACATCGACGTCTCGGCGGGCGCGTTAGTCTCAGTCCTGTGTATCATCGCCGCGTCCCTGGGCAAACAGGGGCTGCCGATCGGCGTCTTTCTGCCTGTTACGATGGCGGCGGGAGCTTTGTTAAGTATGATCAACGGCCTGTTTATCACCAAACTGCATATACCCGCCATTGTGGCGACCCTGGCCACCACACAGCTGTTTCAGGGGGTCCTGCCGCTGGCTGTGAACGGATCGATCTACGATCTTCCGGCGACATTCACATGGCTTGCGTACGACGCGAAGCTCTTCGGCATCTTTCCGGCAAGCACGGTGCTGATGCTGGCTGTGGTCATCGCTGGATTGTTATTTATGAAATATTCGAAATTCTCCAAGAAGCTGTACGCCATCGGCAATAACAAAAATGGGGCGCGCCTTGCCGGGGTGAATGTGGACCGGACCATCGTGATTGCCTATACCATTGCCGGAGCGCTGTACGGGATTACGGCTATCATTATCGGTACAGCCAGCCAGCGGGTGACGACCACCATGGCCAACGGTAAAGAGATGACCTTTATCGCCGCGGTTGTTCTGGGAGGCACCAGCACCGCGGGAGGAAGCGGTAAGCTGATCGGTACGGTGATCGGAGCCTTTATCCTCTCCCTGGTATCCCCGGCGATCAACTACCTGGGGATCAGCCCCGACTGGTCGGACGCGATTATGGGTGGGATCATTATCCTGTCCGTGGTGGCCAGCGCGGTGAAAATTAAGAAAAAACGCCGGATATCGGCGGTACCGGGAGGAAGATAAGATGAAAGCGGTAAAAAAATTAAAATTTACTTTTAATATTGCGCTGTTGCTGATCCTGGTCATCATCTTCGCGGTTATCTCCATCCTGAATCCGGTATTCCTCTCTGCGGAATATCTGTTAAATGTAGTTCTGCGCAATGTGGTGGAACTGGGGCTGATCGCCCTGCCCATGACCCTGATCATCATAACGGGCGGAATCGACCTGTCCGTCGGAAACATCATGGTACTTTCCGCTATGGTCGGCGCCATGGCCGCAGGTAAGATGGGCAGCGCGGCCGGTGTGATCGTCACGTTCCTGGTGGGCCTGGCCTGCGGCTTGTTCAACGGGATCATCATCGCAAAGGTGAAAGTCCCGGCCATGGTCACCACACTGGCGTCCATGTTCCTGTTCCTGGGGCTTACCAGGGGCATGACGGGAGGAGACAGCGTCTACGCGTTTCCCGCCGCAGAGGCAGTCGGAGGCATGTTATTCCTGGGCATTCCGGTGCAGATCTTTATCTACATAATCTGTGCGGTGTTGTTTTATATCATCTTGGCAAAATCCACGTTTGGGAGAAGGCTGTTTGGAATCGGCCTGAACAGCAGCGCCACAAAGTACTGCGGGGTCGATATCGAAAAGATGCTGATCCGGATCTACGTGCTGTCCGGTCTGATGTGCGCCCTGGCGGCGCTGATCATGATCGGAAGGTTCTCAAGCCTTCGGTATGACGCGGGAACCAACATTAACCTGAAAGTAATTACCATCGTGGTACTGGGCGGTACCAGTATCCTGGGCGGTACCGGCGATCTGAAGGGAACGATACTGGCAACCCTGATTATCGCAGTGTTGAACAGCGGTCTGACTGTTCTGAATATCCCCATCGACACCCAGACGATTGTCCATGGGACGATCCTGATCATCAGTTTGATCGCCTATGAGATCGTGAACAGAAGGACCAGCAGCAAGCGCCTGAAAGAAGTGAAAACCGAGCTTCTGAAAAGGACCGGCTGATCGTGTGAGATATTTACCTGTTTGATCCAGACAGGAAAATATATAGGAGCATTTATGAAATACCTACGGGTATCCCTGTATGCCTTGAGAAAAAGGCATATGGAAGAAAGGAGAAGAAGGTATGAAAAAAAGAATCGCAGCATTATTTGTAACAGGTATTTTAGTGGCAGGAAGTCTGGCAGGATGCACCAAGGCAGGAGAGGCGGATACATCCGCTCCGGCTCCGGCGCAAACCTCAGACGGAGCCCAGTCGGCAGCCCCGGCGGATCAAAAAGACACCCAGGGTAAAAAGATCAAGATAGCGGTACTCCCGAAGATGAAGGGGGAGAACTACTGGGATGCGTGCCAGGTGGGCGCGGAAGACGCGGCTAAAGAGCTGAAGGAACAAGGCTATGACGTAGAGCTTCTGTATGACGGCCCTCCTCAGGATCAGGCCACGAATCAAAAACAGGTAGACCTTCTGGAAGGCTGGATCGCCCAGGGTGTCGATGCGGTAGCGGTGGGCTGTGTGGACGCCAGCGCCATCTCCCCTACACTTAAGAAGGCACAGGAAAAAGGAATCAAGATCGTTACGTTTGACTCCGATTCAGAGCCGGATGCCAGAGATCTGTTTATCAACCAGGCTTCTTATGAAGGCGTGGCAAAAGCCTTGGTAGAGAATGCGGCCGCGGAGCTCAAAGAAAAAGGATATGGCCCCGAGAATCCGGTAAATATCGCGATTATGGGACAGACAAAGACGGATACCAATGTGGAGGCATGGAACAGCAATATCCAGGAACTGATAAAAACCGACGAATACAACTGGATGAAACTGCAGAACCCCGACTCCGACATCTATTATCCGGGCGCGGACGAAGTAGAGACCCAGACACAGGCGGGCACCCTGATCTCCAGAATGGGTGAAGGCGCAGATAAGATCCAGTGCGCGTTCGGAATCACCTCTATGACTGCTCCGGCCCTGGGGTCCCAATATGAGGCATCCACCAACAAACCTCCGGTTGACAAGATCGTATTGACCGGTGTGGCGACCCCTAACGCGTTGAAGTCCTATATACTCAACGATCAGAACCCTCTGAAGTTCGGTGTGCTTTGGAACACCATGGATCTGGGATATCTGGCAGTGCAGGCGGCTTACCAGCTGGCAGCGGGCGATATTACCGCAGACAGCACCGAGATGACGACGACAAGATTAGGAGCGTCCTCCATCAGTAACGGTGAAGTGCTTCTGGGAGATCCCCTGGTAATCACAAAAGACAATGTAGAGCAGTTTGATTACTGATCAACTGGCGGACAAGAGGTCCCGAAGCAGGTATATAAGCCCTTCGGGGCCTCTTGTCACAGACAAAAAAGGAGAATAAGGATATGTTGAAAAAAATACCGCCAATCCTGCCCGCAAAGCTGATGAAAAATATGATGGAGATGGGGCACAGCGACGTACTGATTCTGGCGGATGCCAACTTCCCGGCCGTTACGAATGCCAAGCGCTATATCAAGGCAGAGGGCGTGGAGATTCCGGATCTGCTGGAAGCGATCCTCCCTTTCTTTCCGCTGGACATTTATGTACAGGAACCGGTAAAGCTGATGCAGCACCTCCCGGAAGAACCAGAGCCCCGGATCTGGCAGCAGTACCAGGAGCTGATCAGGAAATATGATGAGGAGCAGGCCTTTCATGGATTCGGATACATAGACCGCCTTCCATTCTATGAGGCCGCCCGCAGCGCCTATGTTATCGTGCAGACCAAAACGACCGCCCGCTACGCGAACATTATGCTGCAAAAAGGGGTTATCTAGGGAAAACCGGCTTCTGCTGCCGAAAAGTTCCAGTCCCTTCCCATCCGGCCGTATATGGTAACATGCGGATGTTACGATTCACGGCCAACTTTGGTAAATGGGGATTTTGAGAGGGGACTGGCACTTTTCGGTAGGAAAGCTAAATTTTCAAGTAACTGCGTAGAGAAAAGGGCCTGTCCCCGGATTTTGACTGGAATGGTCCATCCTTCTCGGGAAGCACTCGCTTTATTTCCCCGAATAAGCCAACATCCTGGGACAGGCCCCTTTCTCCACGCAGTTACTTAAAAATTTAGCTTTCCTACCGAAAGGTGCCAGTCCCCTCTCAAAATCCCCATTTACCAAAGTTGGCCGTGAATAGTAACATACGGATGATTATTGAGAAAAGAATGGGTTTGACATGCCCAGGGCAGGCGTGCTAGGATTAAGAAAATGCAGTAGTGAGGGAGTTGTAGCAGATGCCGGGAATGCGCGATGTAGCCAGGGCTGCCCAAGTATCGTTATCGACCGTTTCGGCCGTGTTAAGTGACAGTGATAAGTATGTAAGTGACGAAATCCGGGAAAGGGTGATGCGGGCGGCTGCGGAGATTGGATATCAGTTGCCGGAGAGAAAGAAAAAACCGGATAAAGTAATAGCGGTGGCTCTTCCAAATATTACAAGTGTCTTTTTCTCAAATTTGCTGAGCGGAATCGTGGACACTGTCACAGAAGAGGGGTATACCCTGATCTTCGGTAATTCCGGTTATGACTTCAAAAAAGAAAAACAATTTATAAATATGATCCAAAGCCAGTCCCTGTACGGGGTTATCATAGATACTGTCTGTACGGCGGAACAGGAGAGGGATTATTACAACGAGCTCAAGGAGACCTTTGTCCCCAAAAAGATCCCGATCGTATTAATGGAGCGTAAAGTTCAGGATGAGGAGATCGGCTGTGTCTACGTAGACCATCTGGACAACCAGTACAAGGCTGCCAGACACCTGATCGAGAACGGACACAGAAGTATCGTTCATATCGCCGGTAAACTGGATAATCCTCTGGCCCTTCTGAGGCTGGAGGGTTACCGCAAAGCCCTGAGAGAGGCGGGAATCCCTTATGACAAAGAGCTTGTCCAGGAGGGGAATTTTTCTCCCAGCAGCGGCTACATGGCAATGAAACGGATCATGGACCGCCGTTCCGACTATACTGCGGTGGCGGCAGCCAACGACCAGATGGCGATCGGCGCGATCAAAGCGATCCTCTCCGTAGGGAAAAAAGTGCCTGAGGATATCGCTGTCACCGGTATCGATAATCTAAGCATTGCGTCCATGGTAGCACCTTCCTTAACTACCATAAATGTGCCCACGTACCAGATGGGCAGAACCTCTGTTAAGCTTCTGATGGGTGCCAGGGAAGGCGGTTCTGGAAACAAAGTGGAACTCAAATGCAATCTGGTTATCCGCAAGTCTACGGATCAATTCGCGGGCAGCGAATGGGATATGTTCGGATGGTAAAGAGTGGCTGCTGGCTGCTGCCGGGGGGCTGGGTATGGCGAAATGGGGGGAGGAAGGGCCGGGAAGAGAGGGAAAGCGCGTACCCGGGCGGCGCCAGGCGGCAAATCTCGTGGGGCCAAATCACTTCGGCCGGGCCTAAGAACGGCTAACTCCGAAGACAGGAGAACCTCTTATTGGCAGGGCCTGGAACAAACTCGCCAAAGGACGGCTCGGACAGTGTTCCAGGCCCTGCGAGGTTCTCCTGACTTCTGCGTAAGCCGTTCTAAGGCCCGGTCTCAAGTGATTTGGCCCCACGAGATTTGCCGCCTGGCGCCGCCCGGGTACGCGCTTTCCCTCTCTTCCCTGCTTTACTATTGGCTTTTTTGCAGTTCTGGCTTGGCGGGAGTTGCCTGATTTATGATGTATATAGTTCGTTGCATCGTGGGGAGAGGGATTCATATAATATAGAATGATTCATAATAAAAATTATTGATGCCGGATATGCCATAGTGTGAAGTTTTTTGACTGGGGCTGTCGGGAAATAGAATTTGCTTACCAGATATTAATATGAAACTTGTAACAGGTTCATAGCTGGTATGACCTATTTATTTCCTGACAGCCCCAGTCTGTATCTTAACGAGAGCTAACTGCTGAACAGCCTCATTTTAACCTGAGCTGGTAAGGGCCTGGTATCCGCCCGGTGTTCCAAACCTATTATTTCAACTGACATGAAAGTCGATCTGCAATATCAAACGCTCAATTTAAGTACTACACAGTTCATCTAAGATGCCACACAGCCCATCAGAGATGCTGAACAGTTCATCTGCAGATGCTATACAGCCCATCAGAGATGCTGAACGGTTCATCTGAAGATGCTTACAGCCCATCAGAGATATCACACTGTTCATCTGAAGATATGATATACAGCTCATCAGAGATGCTATACAGTTCATCTGAAGATGCGACACAGTTCATCTAAGACGCCCCAGACTAAGATGTTACACAATTTATCAGAACATAGGAAAAGGGCAATTTATAAAGCAGGGCTGAGCGGGAAGGGGGGGCCTGTGGGAGCCGGGGAGCAAAACCCGCAGGGCCAAATCACTTGAGGCCGGGCCTTAGAACGGCTTACGCAGAAGGCGCGAGAACCTCGCAGGGCCTGGAACGGTTCTTTCTGAGAGTTGGGTATAGCCTGGTAACCGGAATGCTCGCATACTTATACATTAAGCCGGTTGCGGACCTTCCGGTTACCAGGCTATACCCAACTCTCAGAAAGAACCCCTGGAACACTGTCCGAGCCGTCCTTTGGCGAGCTTGTTCCGGGCCCTGCCAATAAGAGGTTCTCCCGCCTTCGGAGTTAGCCGTTCTTAGGTCCGGCCGAAGTGATTTGGCCCCGCGGGTTTTGCTCCCCGGCTCCCACAGGCCCCCCCTTCCCGCTCAGCCCGTCCCTAAGTCAACAATTCCCCTCACAAAATCCTTAGCTATAATCACCAACATCCCGGCTCGAAAGATGTAGAATTTCATAAAATCCGTTGACAAAAAATGACGCGTCTCTTATAATAAAGGCAACTTATTAAACATGTTCAACAACTTAAAGAAAGTGAGAGGGCAATGCAATGAAGAAAGGAATTGGAAAAGCAATTGTAGGTGAGTGGAGTACTAAGACGATCGTCACGATGGCAGTGGGAGCCGCCCTGTACGGCGTGCTGATGATGTATGGGTCGATCCCCATATTTTCACAGACCAATCTGTCAACGGCCATGATTGTACCGGTAGTCGTAGGAGGAATGTACGGAGCGCTTCCGTGCAGCCTGACCCTGCTGATCGGTAACATCATCGCGGATCTGATCGGCGGTAACGGCATGTGGTTCGACTGGTCCATCGGAAACGCGGTTCTGGGATTTTTCGTAGGCCTGCTTCCGGTTTATGGCGCTTACATAACAGAGGGTATCTTTAAGGTAAAACATGCGGTGATCTACGCGATTTTATGCATCATTGGTAATGTAATCGCATTTGGTCTGATTACCCCTGTCTTTACTTATCTGTTCTACGGCGGCGAATTAAAAGTTACCTTTATTATGGCTGGATTTGCTACGGTTGGTAACATCGCAGTATTGTTGATTGTGGGTATTCCCGTATTGTTCCTGCTGTCAAAGAGATATGCGTCCAGATCAAATCTGAGAGAAGAATAGGATAAGAAAATGAAAAAGGCTTTGATCGAATTTAAAGACTTCACTTTCCAGTATAAGGTGCAGTCAAAACCGACTCTTCATGATATTAACCTGACTATTTATGAAGGCGAGAAAGTTCTGATCCTGGGACCCAGCGGAAGCGGAAAGTCCACCCTTTCCAACTGTATCAATGGGTTGATTCCTTTTTCAGAAAAAGGAACGATTCAGGGATCTCTGAAAGTAGACGGAATAGAGACGAAAGAGGCCAGTATATTTAAACTGAGCAAAGTAGTCGGAACGGTGCTCCAGGATTCGGATGCCCAGTTTGTGGGGCTGTCCGTGGGCGAGGACATCGCCTTTGCTTTGGAAAATGAGAATATGCCCCGTTCCGAAATGGTACCGAAAGTAGAAGCCACTGCCCAAATCGTCGGTATGGGAGAGTTCCTGGAGCATCTTCCCTATTCGCTGTCCGGCGGGCAGAAGCAGAAGGTGGCATTGGCCGGAGTCATGCACGACAAGGTGAAAATACTGATCTTTGATGAGCCGTTAGCAGCCCTGGACCCCCATATGGGTATGGTGGCGGTGGATCTGATCGACCGGATCTGCACAGACCAGAACAAGACGGCGATTATCATCGAACACCGGCTGGAGGATGTGCTGTACCGGCCGGTGGACCGGATTATCCTGATGGCGGAAGGCCGTATCGTGGCAGATATGACGCCGGAGGAGCTGCTTCGGTCGGAACTGCTGGATCAGTACGGAATCCGGGAACCTCTCTACCTGACTGCGATGAAATACGCAGGCTGTAATCTGCAGAATCAGGAAGGAATCTCCGATCTGGCACAGATGAAGCTGACACAGGAAAACACAGACAAACTGGAGGAGTTCTTCCGGAGGAAAACGGATGAATATAAGCCAGAGCTGGGAGAACCGGTCATTGAGGTGGAGGATGTAGACTTCGCCTATGATAAAGATGTCGTCGTGAGAAATGTCAACTGCACGATCAGAAGAGGCGAAAAGTTAGCGCTGATCGGGAAAAACGGTGCCGGCAAGACGACGCTGGCCCGCCTGGTCTGTGGGATCAACCGGCCCACAAAGGGTCAGATCAAGATCCGCGGAAATGATTATATGGCCCTGTCCATCAAAGAGATCGGTGAGTTTATCGGTTATGTCATGCAGAATCCGAACCAGATGCTGGTGAAGGATATTATCCATGATGAGGTGGATATGGCGCTTAAGCTGCGGGGCTACCCGCAGGAAGACGTGGATGCCAGGACAAAACGCGCTTTGGAAATGTGCGATCTGTATTCCATGAGAAACTGGCCGGTCAGTTCGGTAAGCTATGGCCAGAGAAAAAGGATCACCATCGCCACGGTTATGGCGCTGGAACCGGATGTGATTATTCTGGACGAGCCCACGGCCGGACAGGATTACAGGCATTACGTTGAGATTATAGAATTTATCAACCAGCTTAACTCGGAATTCGGAAAGACGATCATACTGATCACCCACGACATGCATCTCGCCATCGAAAACACCGATCGCGCCATCGTATTTGCGGACGGGGAAATCATTGCCGATGATCACGTGTTCCGGGTGCTTTCAGACGATGACGTGATCACCCGTGCCAGCTTAAAGCAGACTTCCCTCTATACGCTGGCCTGTATGCTGGGTGTTTCACCGGAAGAATTTATTTCCCATTTTATTTCTTATGAGAGGATGGTGAAGGCCGGTGAATAATAAATTTATCATTAATTTTCAACCCGGAGATACGGTATTACATAAGCTGACAGGTGCCACGAAGGTGCGTCTGTTCGTAGTGCTGACTGTGTATCTGATCATGTCCTGGGATTTGAGGCTGATCCTTCCGGTGGCGGTTGCAGGGGTAATCGGCTTATTTTCCCTGAAGCCGAACTGGAAACCGATCAAGTTCATGTTTGCGTTTATCGTCATATTGAACTTGTTCAACCTGTTCCTGTTTTACATCGCCGACCCGGATATTGGAACCAAGTTCTGTGCTTCCAAAACCGTGCTGGCACAGTTTACCGATTATTTCTATGTAAGCGGAGAGACACTTTGGTATCTGTTTACCAGATTCATAAAAATCATAGCTTCTTTTATGGTTTCCATCGTGTTTATCCTTTCCATAACCCCGTCGGAATTCGCGGCTGGTTTATATTCCATTAAAGTCCCGTATAAGATCTGTACGGTTGTGGAACTGGCTTATCGCTGTATCCCTGATATTGTGAGGGATTACCAGAATATTTCCACCAGTATGCAGGCCAGAGGCGTTGAGATGGATAAGAAGAAGACGAAGCTGTTTACCAGACTGAAGCAGGCGGTGTTAATCATTGTCCCCCTTTTATTTTCATCGTTTGACAAGGTGGGTAATATAGCCAACGCCATGGACTTAAGGGGTTATGGAAAGTTAAAAAAGAGATCTTATTATGCGGAGCATGAGATGACAAAGGCTGACAAAATATTCCGGGTGGTTTATATTGTCGGGATACTGATCTGTATCGCCTATATTTCGTACAAGTTGTTCTCTCCGAATTATCTGCAGCTGTGGTATCCGTTTGTCTGATATCCGGCTTATCTAAAATTAAAGGAGGTATTTGTATCATGAAACCAGCAATTGTGATGCAGACAGATTTTACCGCTGATACCAGCGCTGTCTGTACTATGTATGGAGTCTGCCAGATGGTAGATCCGGAACTGCGCCTGTTTAATAATAACCACGCAATTCCCAGTTTTGATACTTTTTCCGCGTCGATTAATCTGGACTATGTGGTAGATTTTTGGCCGGTAGGCACCGTATTTGTATCCGTGGTAGACCCGGGAGTTGGAACCTCCAGAAAAGCCAGCGTTGCCAAATTGAAAAACGGCCAGTATGTGGTATCCCCGGATAACGGTTCTCTCACCCATGTGGCGAAAAAAGTGGGAATTGAAGAAATCCGTGAAATCGATGAAACCGTGAACCGCTGGCAGCCGACCAAGGCATGCAGCATCTTCCACGGGCGTGATCTGTTCGCTTACTGTGCGGCCAAACTGGCATCCGGCGTAATCTCTTTTGAGCAGGTGGGACCGGCTTATCCGGTGGATGACGTGGTATTACTGCCGATCATAGAGCCGGAAGTGAAAGAGGACGGCACCGCGTGCGGAATGATACAGGCGGCAGGAGAGCATTTCGGACTGGTATCCTCCAATATCCCTTATGAAATGCTGGAGAATACGGGAGTAGCTTACGGAGATACGGTGGAAGTAGTGATCCGGCACGGCGGGGAAGAAAAATATCATGAGAAAGTGAAATATTTTAAATCCTTCGGATATGTCTCGGAAGGGGAACCGGTCGTCATGACCAGCGAATCCCTTACCGTTCAGATCGCGCTGAACCTTAAAAATTTCGTCAAAGTGTATGGAATAGGACAAGGCCCGGAGTGGAAGATTTCTTTCCGTAAATGCTAGGAGGCGTAAAAATGAGCAGATCTTTTGTTGTATTACAGACCGACTTCGGCCTGAACTGGGGAGCGGTGGCTTCCATGTACGGTGTGTGCAAGCAGGTGGACCCTGGACTTGAGATCTATGACCTTTCCCATACGATCGAGCAGTTTAACACTATGGCTGCTTCGTCCTGTCTGCAGTATACGATGAAATACTGGCCGAAAGGTACGGTTTTCGTATCCGTCGTGGACCCGGGTGTGGGAACGGCCCGAAAAGCCAGCGTAGCAAAGACTTCCAACGGATACTATATCGTCACTCCGGATAACGGGACCCTGACCCATGTCAAGGCCATGTACGGAATCGATGAGATCCGCGAGATCGACGAGTCGGTCAACCGGTACCCTGGATCTGAAAAAGTGAATATTTTCCATGGACGGGATCTGTTTGCCTACTGCGGAGCCAGACTGGCTGCGGGAGTTATTTCCTTTGAGGAGGTAGGGCCGGCTTATCCGCTTTCGGATATCATCGTGCAGGAACTCTCCTATGGAGAGACCGGAGAGGGATATGCCGAAGGACAAGTGGACGAGGCTCTGGAGAAATTCGGAAATATCAGTACCAATATCCTGATTGAAGATTTTGAAAAAACAGGTATTGTTCAGGGTGACATGGTCCGCATTCAGATCAAAAACGGGGATCAGGTAGTGTATGATGAGCCGGTGCTCTATCACCGGTCCTTCGGATTCGCTGAAATCGGAGATCCGGTTCTGTTTAACGGCCTGGCTTCCTTTGTTGCTCTGGGTCTGAATCAGAGAAGCTTTGCGGAAAAATATCAGATCAAAGGCGGGAAGGGCTGGACGATCCGGATTGATAAGATCCGTCAGTAGTTGTTCATACAGGGGCTGTTACATTTGATAGAGTTTCGATTGCGCGACCTGCCGTCTAAGGGCGGGCCGTGTGGCCGGCATATTTTGTGACAGTCCCTTTTTCTATGGGAGGAATCGTAATGCTTAAAAAGTGTGGAAGCGAAGATAAGGGGATACTGACCGGTTATCTGAGTCAGGAAAAGGAATACAATACGTTTTTGCTGGCAGATGTAAATGCCTACGGGTTTGATAAAGACTGTCAGGATGTCTGGATGGAATGGGAAGAGGGTAGATGTACCGGGGTGTATTTGAGATTTTATACCAATCTTCTGGTTTATACGCAGGAGAGAGCATTAAACGCCGGCAGCCTTGAATTTATTTTGAAAAATCATGAAATTATTGTTATAATGGGAAAAAGCAGTCTGCTTGCTCCGATGGAAGCAAAACTGGAAAAAGAATACCGCTGCTTTCAAAAGCAGTTATATAGATTGGGAAGCCGGGAGCTGTTGAAACCGCAATGCCGGGAGGTAGTGCAGGCAGGCGGGGCGGATGTGGATGAGGTCTTTGAATTCCTCGGCAGTATACAGGAGATCAGCGGCTTATACACATCGAAGGATATGATCCGGGACCGGATCGCCAATAACGATGGAATTCATCTGATTATCCGCAAAGACGGGAGAATTATCTCCCACGGCAACAGTACGACCGGGTCAGAGCATACGATTATGATCGGCGGAGTGGCCACAGCACCTGCATATCGCAGACAGGGTTACGCTTCCTGTGTGGTATCCGCCCTGTGCGCGCACATTTTAGCACAGGGGAAGACACCCTGCCTGTTCACGGGAGAAGGGGCAGATGCGTTGTTTACCGGGCTTGGCTTTGAGAAGCTGGGCGGGTGGACAACGCTGGAAAGGATCTAAGGTTTCAAATGGATAATAATAACATGAAAACACTGGGGAACAGTAGAATACCATCCTACGTGCCGATCTATGATATGCTGTACTCGGATATCATCAACGGTGTGTACGAGTCCGGTTCGCAGCTGCCGGGAGAGGCTTTCCTGGCCGAAAAATACGGGGTTAGCCGCAATACGTTAAGGCAGGCCCTGACCGTTTTGGTGGAGGACGGACTGATTACCAAGATGCAGGGAAAAGGGACATTTATCACCTACGACAAAGACAAGACCAGCACCATGGAAGCCATGTTTAATCCGATGATTACCTGCTGCAAGAATAAGGTGGAGGATGTGGATACCTACTACAACTTCGGCCCCGCCACAGAAGTGGGACAGCGCAAGTTGGGGCTTCGCCCCAGTGAGATCGTTCTCGCCAGCAACAATGTCTATTATGCCAAACAAAAGCCGGTGGGCCACTCCTTTATGCAGATTCCGGTAAAACATATCGATGGGCTGAACGTGGACCTGAATCAGGAAGAAGAAGTCAGTGAGCTGATCAACAAACGGATTTTCGAGATGGCTGCGTCGGTGCAGATGTCGATCAAACTGGTGTATGCGGAAGAAAATGTCACGTCTTTTCTGAAGATTCCCAATGAGACGCCGATCATTTTCATTGAAGAGATTCTATATAACAAAGAAAACGCTGCGATTGTGCGGTGTAAGTTTTATTTTATCCCGGAGGAATATGATATCGTGTTCCGGGATTGAGCGGCAGAAGGGGACGGGCTCCTTTCTCTGCGTAGTTACTGAATATTTTAGCGTTACTACCGCAAGTTGCCAGTCCCTTCCTCTATCGTCGGTTTGTATGTCAGCAGGAAAGCAGAGGTGATAGGAGCCGCTAGATAATGGCGGTAGCGATCGCCATCTCGGGCTGTGAAGTGTCCACGCGTGTGTACTGGATCGTGATATTCTTCTCACATTCCACAACCGCCGCGTAAGGGGTGTCCTGGGGAACCGGGATTCCATCCGCATTCTTCATCTGATCCATCCGGATGTGAAGGGTCCGCTCGGCCCCGACTTCCACGCTGTAGCCGGGAAGTTTGCCGCGATCTTCAAAATAGAGAGTGATGTCGGCTTTCACCGGAGTGTCATTGGTGTTCAGGATGCAGATCGCCTCATGGCTGACGAAGACGCCGTTGCTTTTGGAATGCCAGAAGCAGTCAGGTATGTACCATTTCATGTTCAAATACCTCCTCTGATTGCAGAACGATACAGTTTAGTTCTGCCTTTTTTTATTAGGTTACCAATAGTATAACGACGCAGGAAAACGTTGTCAAGAATAATTGTAAAGGAAATCAGGGGAGAACTCAGAGATAATAGGTTTGAAACCTGGGTAATATGTATAATTATATTTCGAATAGTAAATCAAAATTAGAGTATATCCCTAAAAAAGGTATAATATATCGTGGAAAAAACATATTGACAATGTCAAAAACCGATGATAAAATTAGAAAAACAGGAAAACGTTTTCCGATATTTGTTCCGGTATTTGAGAGGGACAGCTTCAGAAATGGTGGAGAATAGACATGGCAAATATTAAGGATGTGGCCCGGCAGGCAGGCGTCAGTATCTCGACGGTATCCAGGGTAATCAATGATTCCAAAAGCGTCAGCCCACCGCTGCGTGTGAAGGTAGAGAAAGCTATCGACGACCTGAACTACTCCACCAACAGTATCGCGAGGGGGCTTAAGAGTTCTCAGACGAATAAAATCGCGGTGATCCTAACCTCCGTATCCAGGACATTTTTTTCCGGAGTACTGGAGGGGATTAATAAAGAGGCGGATCAGGAGAAATACTCGGTCTTTATTTCGGAGACCCACGACAGTATCGAACGGGAGATCAAGCTGGTCCGGTCCTGCGCATCCCAGTGGGTGGACGGGATTATTCTGGCTTCCAGTGCCTATGGCAATGACATGAAGACGAGAAAGTACATAGAATCCCTGAGTAAACTGGAGAAAAAGGATAGCTGGATACCGGTGGTGACCCTGGAATATCCCTGTTCGAATCCCGGAGTGGATGCGGTGGTCGTGGATCACAAGAAGTCCGCGTTCCGGGCGGTGGATTATCTGATTAACGGGGTGGGGAAAAAGAATATTGTTCACATTTCCCTCCCCTTTGAGCACTATATGGGACAGCAGCGAATCGCCGGATACCGGGAAGCGCTGGAGCAAAATGGCCTCCTTTTCACAGAGGATAATGTGCTGGAAGGGGATTATACCAGCTATTGTGGTTATACCCTTACCAAGGACCTGGTTCGAAGAGGACGTCCCTTTGATGCGGTTTTCTGCGCCAATGACCAGATGGCGGTCGGGGTCCTGCAGGCACTCAGCGAGCTGGAAATCCAGGTACCGGAGCAGGTGGCGGTGATGGGAAATGATGATATTTTTGCCGCGTCCATCGTGAAACCGTCGCTGACATCGATCCATGTGCCCCGGTTTGAAATGGGGGCCGCGGCTATGAAGCATATGCTGGAGCTGATCCGGGACGGGGAACCGCCGGGGAAACGCAAAATTATAACCCTGGATACCGAAATTGTGGAACGGGAATCCACGAAACGAGGGTTAAAGAACAGCCTCAAATATTTGGACTGGTAGAGATAACAGGCCGGCAGACCGGTACGTCTTTTGAAAAGGACGGCAAAGGAAAGGAGAAAAGGATATGAAACGAGTGGAAGAAAATTATCAGATGGCAAAAGAGCTCTATGCGCAAATGGGAGTGGATACGGACCAGGTGCTGAGAACCTTAAGTGAGGTACCCATCAGTGTGCATTGCTGGCAGATCGACGATCTGACCGGGTTCGAGAACCCCAACGCAGTATTGAGCGGAGGGATCGCCGCGATCGGAAACGCCCCCGGCAAGCCCAAGAGCAAAGAAGAGTTTATCAAACAGCTGGACCAGGCCCTGGATCTGATCCCTGGAAATACAAAACTGGCGCTGCACGCGGTGTATCTGGATAATCAGGGAAAGAAAGTGGATCGGAATGAGATTTTGCCGGAGCATTTTGCGGGCTGGGTGGATTATGCGAAAAAAAGAGGGATTGGCCTTGACTTTAACCCGACTTATTTCTCCCATCCGATGTCGGATTCCGGATTCACCCTGGCCAGCAGTGAGGAAGGGGTGAGAAGCTTCTGGATCGAGCACGGGAAACGGTGCAGGAAGATCGGGGAGTATTTTGGCAGAGAGCTGGGCCAGGTCTGTATCACGAACCACTGGATCGGTGACGGATACAAGGATCACACCATCGATAAGGTAGCGCCCAGGATGCGGCTGAAGGATTCCCTGGACCAGATTTTTGCGGAGTCCATTGACTGGAGATACAATATCGACAGTGTGGAAAGTAAGCTGTTCGGGCTGGGCAGCGAGGCGTATGTCCCGGGGTCCCATGAATTTTACACAAACTATGTGATGACGCAGAAGAACTGTATCCTCTGCATGGATGCGGGGCATTTCCATCCCACGGAAACCGTATCGGCAAAGATCTCTTCCTATCTGGTGTTTGGCCAGGAACTGATGCTGCATGTGAGCCGGCCGGTGAGATGGGACAGTGATCATGTGGTGATGCTGGATGATGAGACGAAAGCGATCATGCAGGAGATCGTCCGGTATCAGGCACTGGATAAAGTACATATTGGTCTGGATTTCTTCGATGCCAGCATTAACCGTGTGGCAGCGACCGTCATCGGAGCCCGGAATGCGAGAAAAGCGCTGCTGTACGCCCTGTTGGAACCGTCCGAAGAACTGATCCGGGTAGAGCAGGAAGGCAACCTGACCAGAAGACTGGCTCTCAGTGAGGAGATGAAGACTATGCCGGCAGGACTCGTATGGGATATGTTCTGTGAGAGGGAAGGCGTACCCGGAGTACAGTGGCTGGATATCACGAATTAATAGCGCTGGAAAACGCGCGGATGGAGGAAAATATGCAGAATAAAATAGTAATACCTCAGACAGAATTGTCCCTGTGCCCCATTGGCCTGGGAACCGTCGGTGCCGGTCTTGACTGGGACGGAAGGGACGCGGATCTTATTTTCAATACGTATATGGAGCTGGGCGGAAACCTGATCGATTCCGCGCACGTATATTCCGACTGGGTTAAGCCGGAGGTTGCCAGAAGTGAGAGAGTGGTTGGGGACTGGCTTTTAAGAAGCGGGAAGAGGCACGACATCGTGCTGATCACCAAAGGCGGTCATCCCGATATGACGGTTGAGACGCCGGACCTGCATAACAGCCGGATGAAGAAGTCCGATATGGAGAAGGATCTGAACGAATCCCTAAAACAGTTGAGAACCGACTATATCGACCTGTATTTCTATCACCGGGACGACACGGCGCAGCCGGTGGAGGATCTGATCGAGGTCATGCAGGGATTTGTAAAGGAAGGGAAGATCCGCTATTATGGGTGCTCCAACTGGTCGGCGGCCAGAATGGCCGAAGCGGATACTTACTGTAAGGAAAAAGGCTACCGCGGTTTCGTGGCGAACCAGGCCCTTTTGAATATTGGTTCCAAATATATGAATCCTCTGGATGATGATACCATGTGCGCGGTCGATGACGCTATGTATGAGTATCACAGGAAAACTCCGGAAAATCTGGCAATGCCTTATATGGGCGTTTGCAGCGGATTCTTCCATTTGTATGTGGCCAAAGGCGAAGATGCGGTGAAGAACAGCCCTTACTATACCCCGGGCAACCTGGAAGTGGCGAAGAAAGTGAAAGCCCTCATGGAAAAATATGAGGCCAGCGTATCTCAGGTGGTTCTCGGTTATTTCTATCAGCAGGACTTTGCGTGCCTGCCGCTGTATGGCCCACAAAATATGGAGCAGTTGAAGGATGCCATGGGAACGTTAGAGATTGCGTTTAGCAAAGAGGACTATGTACTGTAATTAGTCCTGAGGTCGCAAGATGCGCGTGTGGTTTTGAGGGACGGCTTGTTACAGGAAAAGCCGTCCCTGTTTTTTGGCCGCCTTGTCCTGCCATGATTAATGAATTTCATATGAAACAGGACTATCCGATGTCATGTTCCTGGGGTATAATGGATATCAGGTGGTGATATATCGTTGAAAATAGACCGGTTAATTGGAATAATCACGGTTCTGCTGCAAAAGGATAAGATAACCGCACCCGAGTTGGCGGAGCGCTTTGAGGTGTCAAGGCGGACCATTAACAGAGATATTGAGGATCTATGTAAAGCCGGCATCCCGCTGGTTACCACGCAGGGGTATGGCGGCGGGATTTCCATCGCGGAAGGCTATAAATTAGATAAGACGTTATTGACACAGGAAGAAATACAAACGGTTCTCGCTGGATTAAAAGGAATAGACAGTGTATCGAAAACATCATATCTGACCAAACTGGCGGAGAAGCTGTCTGGCAGGGAACACCGGATCGCCTCGGATGATATGATACTTATAGACCTGGCGTCTCACTACCAGGGCCCCCTCACACAAAAAATAGATACGATGAAACAAGCGATCCGGGGGCATCATTTGATCACTTTCCGATATTTCTATGAAAAGGGGGAACAGCAGCGGACCATCGAGCCCTACCATCTGATCTACCAGTGGTCCTCCTGGTATGTCTTTGGCTATTGCCTGAAACGGCAGGCGTACCGGCTGTTCAAACTAAACCGGTTATGGGATCTGGAAATGGCGCCGGAGCAGTTTGCGGTAAGAGAGGTGCCTAAAGAAGAGTTGGATTTTAGTGATTTTTATAAGGCGGAGCCAATCCATCTAAAGGCCGTATTCGAAAACGGGGAAAAACACCGCTTAATTGAGGAATACGGGATTGACTGTTTTACGGTTGATGAAGACAACAGGCTGTTGTTCGAGTGGGATTTTGTAAGCTACGACAATATGCGGGAATGGATATTTAGTTTTGGTGACAGGGTAAGGATTCTCGAACCTGAGGAATTATACGAGGACAGAAAGAGGCAGGCCGGACATATTCTTGAGATGGAAAAATAGTTTGTTTCCGCATGGAAGCAACATGACATACAGATGTCATGTTGCTTCTGTTAGAATGATGGAAAAGGTTGAACAAAAAGATGTTCCCCCTCCCTGTATGTGCGGGAAACGCCTGCAGGGAGGGAAAGATGAAAGGAGATCAATATGATCGAATCAAGATGCGGACTTTTATGCAGCCAATGTGAGTACAGAGAACAAATGAACTGCAAAGGCTGTGTACAAATGGAGAAACCGTTTTGGGGAGAGAGCTGCCCGGTAAAATCCAGCTGTGAGCAGAGGGGAAAGGAGCACTGCGGCCAATGTCCGGAATTCCCATGTGACCTGCTGAACCAATTCGCTTTTGATGAGCAGCAGGGCGATGACGGAAGACGGATTGAGCAATGCAGAGGCTGGCTGGAAGATAATTAAAAAACAGCAGATGCATCGCTGCAGATGACGCCGGCAGCGTCCCTTATCTCCATATCACGTTGGCAGGTTTCCTCGGCGCGGTGCGGGCATATGTGACATTGGGATAGCCTAACAGCATACAGGCCTCGATCTTCTTACCTCCGATGCCAAGCCAAGTCTTTAATTCTTTATTATCGTCAGCGATCCGGGCCAGGTATCCGTTGTAGAGCATACCCAGGCCCAGGGATACTGCCATCAGTTCCATGTTTTGCGCGGCCAGCCCGGCGTCCAGTTTCCAGTCGGAAGTGATGAAGATGACGACGGGCGCGTTGCGGAACAGATAGTCATCTGCCGGGTCAGCTTTTCGCCGCCGGTTGAAGACGGTGTATGGCAGCAGATCCCGGGAAATATCACTGGATTTGGCAGGCGTGATCTGATCGATATAGCCCCAAACCATGGTTTTCAGCTGATCCAGGCCGTTCTGCACAAACACGAAATGGCAATCCTGGTTGTTTTTGGATGTAGCCGTATATCGCCCTGCCTGCAGGATCAGTTCCAGCTTTTCCTGCTCTACCGGCGTTTGTCTGTAATCACGGATACTGCGGCGGAATTTGATCGTATGTAGAACGCGATAGGGTTCAAGAGAAAAGGTTTCCCTATTATAAAGCTCCACCTCATCCATGTCATATTCGGGAATGCTGACGGCATCGCACGGACAGACAGCGACACAATGTCCGCATTGGATACATTCCCCTGTGACATGTGCTTTTTTATTGTTTATTTCTATTATCTGTGCGATACAGTCTTTTGCACATTTCCCACAGCCGATACATTTTGCTGCATCAATTGTTACCATCGTATTACCTCCAGTCATGGGCATTGGAATCATTTTTTGCGGATACCCTGTTTTTTTTGTTCCCATTATATCATGATTGCAGGTGATTGACTATCGAATTCCATGACACCCATGGCGGCACACACAACGGTACATTTCGGATACCTGTCTGGAATACTGTTCCATCCGTTCCGATAAGAGAGGTTCCCCGTCCAGCGACCGCTGGTATCGGATGAGTTCATCCGGTATGGGGGCCTGCTCCGCTTTCATATTCAGTTTTTTTTGGATGTCGCTTAGAATACAGGCCGTGAACATCAGATAGTCCTCAAATTGTCCGGCATTCAGTGCTTTCAGCTTTTTGTTATTTATCAGGAACAGCATCTGCTCTGCTTCGGAAACCATATACCAGGAGATACGAAGCAGTTCTTTTACAATGGCGGAATCTTCATGTCCGGCTTGCTTTATATATTCCTGGATCTGGTCGTGGATCAGATGATAACGGATCTGGACGTCACAGATGACACCATAATCCGGCGGTACCGTCAGGCTGTCTGCCAGCAGTCTAAGATAGAGGGATTATAAGTAAAAGACACAAGTAAAAGATTCCCTTCCCCCGTGACAAACAAGCAATTTTGCAGCTCGTAAACTGAGAAAATGATCAGAATTGTGATCGGGCGGAAAAGTTGCTTTTTGGTATTGGAAGATTTCTTAAGGAATGGTATAATAGTAGGCGGTTGAAAAAACGTTTTCCAATCGCTTATTAAATGAAAAGGAGTTGTGAAGCATGAGATATTTGATGGGTATTGACAACGGAGGAACCTTCTCCAAAGCTGCCATATTTGACGAAGATGGAAAACAGATTTCCGTGGCCAGCGTTCCCACGATCACGATCACGCCGAAGCCCGGATATACCGAAAGGGATATGGAAGAGCTTTGGGAAGTTAACGCTCAGGCGATTCGCAATGCTATTGAGAAGAGCGGGCTGGACCCGAAGGAGATCGCAGGTGTCTCCCTGACCGGACACGGCAAAGGACTTTATATGGTAGACGAAAACGGGAAACCGTCTTATAATGGTATTGTTTCTACGGATTCCAGAGCCTGGAAGTATATTGAGAAGTGGTCCAAGGACGGAACCAAGGAGAAGGTATTTGAAAAGTCTATTCAGGACATCCTGGCCTGCCAGCCTGTCAGTCTGCTGGCCTGGTTTAAGGATCATCACCCGGAAGTGCTTCAGAAGACCAAATACATATTTGCAGTGAAGGATTATATCCGTTTCATGCTGACCGGGGAGGCTTATGCGGAATTTACCGATTTCTCCGGAGCGAATCTTGTGAATCTGCATACGCTTGCTTATGATAAGGAACTGTTGGGATACTTCGGACTGGAAGAGATCTATGACAAGCTTCCGCCTCTTCGCTATGCGGCGGATGTCTGCGGTACGGTTACGAAGGAAGTCAGTGAAAAGACTCTGCTTCCGGAGGGCATTCCCGTTGCTGCCGGTATGTTCGATGTGAATGCCTGCGGTATCGCTTCCGCACTTTACGATGAGGACCAGATGTGCATGATCGCCGGCACCTGGAGTATCAATGAGTTTATCGCAAAAGAGCCGGTTACGAACGGTACGGTGTCTTTGAATTCCATGTTCTGTATACCGGGATATTTCCTGGTGGAGGAGAGCAGCCCCACGTCTGCCGGCAATATGGAATGGTTCATACGCAATCTGATGTCCTATGAGAAGGCGGAGGCGAAGGAAAAAGGCGGATCGGTCTATGATATCACCAACGAATGGGTGGCTTCTATCGAGCCTCAGGACAATAACGTGATCTTCCTGCCCTTCCTGAATGGCTCCAATGAAGATCCCATCGCCAAGGGAACCTTTATCGGGCTGAGTGCTTATCATTCCAAGAAACATATGCTGCGGGCGGTCTATGAGGGAATCGTATTTTCCCATCTGACCCATGTAAGGAAGCTGCTGCGCAACCGTGAAGTGCCTAAGTCGATCCGGCTGGCCGGCGGTGCCGCCAATTCCGACGTGTGGGTACAGATCTTTGCGGACGCCCTTCAGATCCCTGTGGATGTGATCGAGGATAAGGAGCTGGGCGCACAGGGATGTGCCATGGCAGCCGGGATCGCGGCCGGGATCTATAAGGATTACCCGGAAGCGATCGCGCGTACGGTGCATATCACGAAGACCGTGCAGCCCCGTCCGGAGTACAAGGCGATCTATGAGGAGAAGTACGCGAATTACCGGAAGGTAATCGAAAGCTTGAGCGGAGCATGGAAATGCTTTGAAAATGATTAACGGCTTCGAAAATGATGAATGGCTTCGAAAATGATACATATGGAGGAACTAATTTGAAAGCGTATACGTTAGGACTTTACGAAAAATCCATGCCCAATACCCTGACCTGGAAAGAAAAACTTCTGGAGGCCCGGGAAGCGGGATTTGATTTTGTGGAAATCAGCATTGACGAGACCGACGAAAAACTGGACCGGCTGAACTGGACGAAAGAAGAGCGGCTGGAGCTGGTAAAGATTATGTACGAAGTCGGCGTCCCGATCCGAACCATGTGCTTAAGCGGCCATCGCAAATACCCCATTGGCAGCAACGATGAGGCTACCTGCCGCCGCGGGATGGAAATCATGGAGAAGGCGATAGAGCTGGCGGAGGATCTGGGAATCCGGATCATACAGCTGGCCGGCTATGATGTATATTATGAAGAATCCACTCCGGAATCCGTGGAGCGTTTTGGGAAAAACCTGGCAACAGCAACCATGATGGCGGCGCGCGCCGGCGTTATCCTGGGCTTTGAGACCATGGAGACCGAGTTTATGAACACGGTGGAGAAGGCTATGCATTATGTCAAACTGGTCAACAACACCTATCTGAACGTTTATCCGGACGCCGGAAATATCACCAATGCCGCGGTTATGTACCACACCGATGTGCTGGATGATTTAAGAACCGGTGAGGGCCATCTGGTGGCCATGCATTTAAAAGAGACAGTTCCCGGCAAGTTTCGGGAGATTCCCTTTGGAACAGGACATGTGGATTTCGAGAGCATGGTGCATGAGGCCTGGAAGCTGGGAATCCGCAAGTTTGTTACCGAGTTCTGGTACACGGGCAGCGATGCCTGGAGAGAAGATCTGAAGTTCGCTCATGATATGATGAGTGCAATTATAGAAAAGGAGAGATAAGAGATATGTTAGAAGCGTTAAAAAAACAGGTATTTGAACAAAATATGGAACTGCCGAAGAGAGGGCTGGTTACCTATACATGGGGCAATGTCAGCGGATTTGACAAGGAAACCGGTTATTTCGTCATCAAACCCAGCGGCATAGATTATGACGTGCTGAAGTGGGAAGATATGGTGGTTATGGACCTTGACGGGAATAAGATCGAAGGAAAATACAAACCTTCTTCCGATACACCAACCCATATCGAGCTGTATAAGGCTTTCAAAGTAGGCGGCGTGGTTCATACGCATTCTCCCTGGGCTACTTCCTGGGCACAGGCCGGACGCAGCATTCCCTGCTACGGAACCACCCATGCGGATTATTTCTACGGCCCGGTTCCCTGCGCCAGAAGCTTAACGGCAGAGGAGATCAGCGAAGCATATGAGAAGAACACCGGCCTGGTGATCGTGGAAACCTTCAAAGACCTGAACCCGGAATATGTACAGGCTGTGCTCTGCACCAACCACGGGACCTTTACCTGGGGAAAAGATGCGGATGAGGCGGTACATAACGCAGTAGTTCTGGAGGAAGTGGCGAAAATGGCCTGCCGTACCGAGATGATCAAACCGGACGTAAAACCCGCTCCCGATGTGATCAAAGAGAAACATTTTATGAGAAAGCATGGGGCAAATGCTTATTACGGGCAGATCTGACCGGAACAGATATAAGAAATAAAAAGTGTGAAAAGGGGACATGTCCATTTCGAAATCGAAATGGACATGTCCCCTTTTAGTAACGGCTACTCAGAAGTCCCGGCGGCCTGCACTTCACGCCAGATTTCGTTATAATACTCGTCGGCTTCCTCGCCCAGGTAGTGGAACGTACTGCAATTCGTATACTGTTCCGGATCGGGGAGGGCTAACGGGCTGTTTAACAGATATTCGTCCTCCACATATTCCTTTACGCCCTCCACAGGAGAATAGTAGGTGATGTATTCAAAGTTCTTGGCGGCGATGTCAGGCCGGCAGAGAAAATCCAGGAACTTTTCCGCATTTTCCTTATTTTCCGCGTTTTTCGGGATGACCCAGGAATCGATCCAGATGTTGGAGCCTTCTTTGGGAACCACGTAATCCAGGTCCGGATTCTGCTGCTGGCATACCAGCGCTTCCCCGGAATAAATCACGCCCAGGGCAGCCTCACCGCCGATCATCTTATCCCGCACCTGGTCGATGACATAGGCCTGGACCAGAGGTTTCTGATCGATCAGTGTCTGTTTGGCCTCCTGCAGCTCTGTCTCGTCTGTGGAGTTGATGGAATAGCCCAGACGGGAGAGAGCCACCATGAAGGCATCCCGCACGCTGTTCTGCATCAGGATATTATCCTTATATTTCTCATTCCACAGGATATCCCAGCTGTCCACCGGATCAGACACCATGGTCTTATTATAGAGGATTCCCACAGTACCCCACATATAGGGAACCGAGTATTTATTCTCCGGATCAAATTCCTTTGATTTCTCCATGAACATGCTTCCGATATTTTTCGTGTTCGGCATATTGTCAAAATCCAGTTCGGCCAGCAGGTCATTCTCTAACATCTTCTGGATCATGTAGTCGGAGGGACAGACCAGATCATAGGCCACGGCCCCGGCTTCCACTTTCGGATACATGATTTCATTGGTTTCAAATTCATCGTAGACCACCTTGATCCCGGTCTCTTCTTCGAACAGTGTCAGCACATCGGGGTCCATATATTCTCCCCAGTTATATACGACAACTTTCCCGTTGGACCCCTCGGATTTGCTGCCGCAGCCGGCCAGGATGCCGGGGATCAGAGCCATTAGAAGAATGGCGGTTAATACTTTTTTCATAGATAGTCCTCCTCTTAAACTGCAGATTTTTGTGTCTTTTTGCGGGACGGCCGGTTGATGATGAGCAACAGCAGCAGTACCGAAATAAACATAATCGTAGACAGGGCATACATTTCAGGTTTGATTCCTTTGCGAACCTCGCTATAGATCTTTGTGGACAGGGTATCCACGCCGGCACCCTTTACAAAATGAGTGATGACAAAGTCGTCCAGCGACATGGTAAAGGACAATAAAAATCCGGAGAGCACTCCCGGCAGGATATCCGGGAAAACCACCTTAAAAAACGCTTTCATCGGGGAGGCGCCCAGATCCATGGCGGCCTCGTAAGTAGCCTTGTCTGTCTGTTTTAACTTTGGCATGACACTTAAAATTACATAAGGTATATTAAAAGTAATATGTCCCAGCAGTATGGTCATAAAACCAAAGTTTACCCCAAAGGCGATGAACAAAAGCATCAGGGAGATACCGGTTACGATCTCGGCATTCAACATGGGGATGTTGGTAATTCCCATCCATACCATGCGGCTTTTCTTCTTCATGGCGTGAATCCCGATGCAGGCGGCGGTGCCCAGAATCGTGGCGAACAGGGCCGATAAAAGGCCGATGGCCAGCGTATTATACAAAGCGGCCATGATCTGCTCATTCCGAAACAGCTGCACATACCATTTGGTGGAGAAGCCGCCCCATTTCGTCCGGAATTTGGAGCCGTTAAAGGACAGCACCATCAAGGTGACGATGGGAGCGTATAAAAACACAAAGACGAGCGTCAGATAGATACGCTGTGCGGTTTTCTTCATTATAATACGGCCCCCTCTCCATCCCGGTCGTATTTATTCGTAATAAACATGCTGATGATGATAAAGATCATCAGGACGATGGACAGACCGCTGCCTACATGCCAGTTGTTGACCTGCTTGAATTCCTGTTCAATGACATTTCCAATCAGCAGGATCTTGCCTCCGCCCAGCAGATCTGAGATGACGAATGTGGTGAGGGAGGGGACGAATACCATGGTAATACCGCTGATCACACCGGGTAGACTCAACGGGAAGATGATCTTCACAAACGTGGTGAAGCCGTTGGCTCCCAGATCCCTGGCCGCGTGTACCACATTGGGATCGATCTTAACCAGCACGTTATAAATCGGCAGAACCATAAAGGGAAGGAAATTATATACCATACCCAGAACGATAGCCGTTGGCGTATTGATAATATTAAGCGAAGGCAGATGAAGCAGTCCCAGCAGCTGGTTGATCACGCCGGTTTTCTCCAGCAGTGTCTGCCAGGCCATCGTGCGCAGCAGAAAATTCATCCACATGGGAAGAATGAAAATAAGCACAATAAAGCTGTTCTGGTTTACCTTCAGGTTATTTAAAATCATGGCCAGCGGATAGGCCAGAATCAGGCAGATCACCGTACTGAGTAAGGACAATCCCAGCGCCAGCACCAGGGATTTCAACGCCTCGGGCGAAGAGATCGACGCGATATTGGACAGGGTGAAACTGCCGTTTTTATCCGTCAGGCCATAATAAAACACCATGGCCAGGGGGATCAGAATAAAGGCTATGGCCCAGAGCATGTAAGGGCCGGCTATTAATTTTTTACGCATCAGCAGCTACGGCCTCCTCATCCTCAGACTCAGGCTTATTCATGATCTGGATGTTAAAGGGATCCACGCTGATTCCCACGTTGGTGCCCACCGGATACATGCCGGTGCTATGTACCAGCCAGGTATAACCGGAGGCTTCCACTTCCATTTCATAATGCACGCCTTTAAATATCACGTTGGAGACGACACCCTGGATCGTGCCTTCTTCCGGTTTGACCAGGCAGATATCCTCCGGACGGATGACCACATCCACCGGCTTATGTCTGCCGAAGCCTTCGTCTACGCAGGCAAAACGGGTGCCCAGAATTTCCACCAGCCGGTCCTCGATCATCAGGGAATCGATAATATTACTGTCTCCGATGAAGTCCGCCACAAAGGCGTTCTGCGGTTCATTGTAGATATCCTCAGGAGTCCCGATCTGCTGGATGTAGCCCTGATTCATGACAACGATGGTATCGGACATCGTAAGGGCTTCCTCCTGATCATGGGTGACATAGATGAAGGTAATACCCAGTTCATTTTTAAGACGGATCAGCTCATACTGCATATCCTGGCGCAGCTTCAGATCCAATGCCCCCAGCGGCTCATCCAAAAGCAGAACCTTCGGCTCATTGACGATGGCGCGGGCGATGGCGACACGCTGCTGCTGGCCGCCGCTTAAGGAATCCGGATAACGGTTCTCAAAGCCCTGCAGATTCACAAGCTTCAGGGCATATTTTATTTTATCCATAATGTAGTCTTTGCTTTTTTTCTTGATCTTCAATCCGAATGCGATATTTTCCGCGATACTCATATGGGTGAAGAGCGCGTATTTCTGAAATACGGTATTCAGCTGACGTTTGTTAGGGGGGAGATCCGTAATATCCGTTCCGTTGAAAAGCACCCGCCCCTTATCGGGAGTCTCAAAGCCTCCCAGAATCCTGAGGGTAGTCGTCTTTCCGCAGCCACTGGGCCCTAATAAGGTCAGAAATTCATTTTCCCGTATATACAGGTTCAGATCATCCAGCACGATCTCTTTATCAAATGACTTCGTAATACCCTGCAAATCAATCAATTTATGACTCATATCGTTCCTCCTGTGTTAGAAACTGGGCGGCGAACTGACCCAGAGAATAATGGCCCCGGTTTTCGGGCTGGCGGTGATGAAATGTTTGGAACTGGGAATATAATAAAAGGATTCCCCTTTTTTGGCTTTATATTTTTTATTTCCGATGTGGATCGTAATGCTGCCCTGAAGAACGTATCCGAATTCCTCCCCCTCGTGGGGATTATCCGGGTAAGTGGAGCCGCCGGGCTGCAGAGTCAGGCGTATGGGTTCCATGATATTTTTCTGGGCATTCGGTATAATCCACTCGATCTTATTGAGAAGCTCGGGATCTGTCTTTTCAAAATAGTCCGCGTCATGAAAGACCACCTGCTCATCTGCGGTATCATTAAAGAAATCCTTTAGATCCGTGCCGAGGCACTGCAGAATATCGACCAGTGTGGCGATGGAGGGGGAAGTCAGATCCCGCTCGATCTGGGAGATAAAGCCCTTCGATAACTCCGCTCTGTCCGCCAGTTCTTCCTGGGTTAAGCCCTTACCGATCCGCAGTTCTTTTAACTTATTTCCGATCTCCATGATCATACTCCTTTTTCAGTGAAAAAACAGTAAATATAAACAAAAAGTTTACAAATGCTAAACGCAGCATCAGCTATCATTATACACGTTTTTATACCACTGTCAATCAAAATTTTCGTCAATTTTCTACGAATCAAATTTCCCTATTCTTTTCGAAATTTCTGTGGTAAAATATGTAGAAGATTGAGAGATTATTTTGTAGTCAAGCCATAAGAGGAGGACATAAAATATGAAGAAAGATAAATATGTGGCATATGTGGGTACCTACACGCACGGAAGCAGTATCGGCATCCATCTGTATGATCTGGATGTGGAAGCCGGCAGGATGACGGAGCGTAAAGTGATTCCGATCAATAATTCTTCCTATGTTATAAAATCTCATAATGGAAAGTATCTGTACTCTATCGCGGATGAAGGCGTGGAAGCATTCAAAATTCTGCCGGACGGGGATCTGGAGCCGATTAATAATGCGGCCACCGGGGGTATGCGGGGATGCTTTCTGGCCACCGATCAAAAAGACCGCTTCCTGTTTGTGGCCGGATATCACGATGGCCGGGTATCGGTGCTGCATTTAAATGAAGACGGCAGCGTAGGCGATATCGCGGATGGTATTTTCCATCAGGGCCTTGGCGGGCTGGCAGAGAGGAACTTCAGGCCTCATGTGAACTGCGTGGCCATGACTCCCGATGAAAAGTATCTGTGTGCGGTGGACCTGGGTGTGGATCAGGTGAAACTATATAAGCTGGACCATAACACAGGTCGGATCAAACTGATTGACATTCTGCGCTGTGAGCTGGAAAGTGCTCCTACCCGGCTGCTGTTCAGCCCGGACGGCCGGTTCGCTTATCTGATCTGTGAGCTTAAGAATTATATCAATGTCTATACATACAACGGGACGGGCAAGAGCCCGAAGTTTGAGCTGATTCAGACGATCTCCACGTTAAATAAGAAATACGAGCGGGGCAGCGCGGCCTGCGCCCTGCGGTTTTCACCGGACGGAAACTATCTGATCTGTTCCAATGCGGGAGACGATAGTGTGGGAATGTATAAAGTGAATCACGAGACCGGAGAGCTTCAGAAGATCTGCATCCTCCCGATCAGCGGGGATTATCCCAAGGACATCGCTATCTTCCCGGACGGACGGCACCTGATCTCTTTGAATCATGAATCGGACTCCATCACTTTCTTTACTGTGGATTACGAACAGGGCACGCTGGTGATGAATGGGAAGGAAGTAAAGGTGGATACACCGAACTGTGTTTTGATTTCAAAAATCGGAGAATAGCGGTATCATTTTCCTGCTTCTGGGAACAATGGAAGCAGGAGGCGATACTTATGGATATGAATAAAACAGTTTGTACCTGTTATGGGGTAACCATCGGCGATCTGAAAGAGGCGATCGAAAACGGAGCAGGCTCCTTTGACGAGGTACAGGAAATCACGAATGTGTCTACAGCCTGCGGCTCCTGTGAGGAATACGCCAGGAATGTGGTGGAAGAATTACTGAAGGAGCAGGAAAGTTAAAAGGGGACATGTCCAAATCGGTCCGGGACAGGTACAAACCAGTTTGTACCTGTCCCGGACCGATTTGGACATGTCCCCTTTTAACTTACAGGTCGACGATCGTGGGAGTATGACCGACCTTAGGAAGGAACTTTTCCAGGATATCGGAAGTTTTTATTTTAAGACTGGACGTATTGATACAGGGATGGCATCCGATATATTCATGCTGAAGCACATCCCGGTCGATTAACAGGCGGACGTGCTGTTTTGGATCATTCATAAGGGCAAGAACGGTGACGGAACCTGGGGTTAAGTCCAGATATTGTTCCATTGCTTGCGCGTCGCCGAAAGAGAGGCGGGCGGAACAGATCTGTGCGGAGAGGTCTTTGGTCTTAAAAGGCTTCTCACCGGGCATCATCAGCAGATAATAATTGGTTTTCTGCCGGTTGCACAGGAACAGATTTTTGCAGATGGAGACACCCAGCAGTCTGTCGATCTCATGGCAGTCGTCGATGGTTGAAGTGACATCATGGTCAGCGCGAAGATAAGGGATCTGCAGGCGATCCAGCAGTTCATAGACGGCCATTTCTTTTGACAGTCGGTTCTGCGGATCGGGTTTATCGCTATAGAGCGTCGGATCAAATTTTAACATTTTATAACCTCCTTACGGGATCTGATTATCCGGATGTCCGGCATCCGGCCTATGCTTGATAATGAATTAGCTTTTGGTTCATAAACCATATTTTATCAGTATAAATTAAATATTGGAAGTTGGCAATGATGAATATAAGGATAAAGGGAAGGGCCTGTCCCCTCCGCAGCTGGCTGTGAGCGTAAGAAAAATTTTAAAAAAATTGTAAAAAACACTTGCAATATTTATTATTTTGTTATAAGATATGCAAGTGCCAGTCATTAAGGTCCGTTGGTCAAGCGGTTAAGACGCCGCCCTCTCACGGCGGAATCAGGGGTTCGATTCCCCTACGGACTGTTTTGGTGTACATAGCCATTAGCTTCGGAATATTTCCGGAGCTTTTTTAGTACCATAAAAGTGATCCTATGAAATAAAAAATGTACTGCCGGAAAATGCCCTTAACCTATGTTTTACTTGAATTTTACAAAAGAACCTAGCCATTTCCCGGGATTGATAGTAAAATAAAAAGAAATGTGTCATAAAGGGGAGAAGATGTATGCAGTACACAACCTTTGCAGCAATAGATATCGGCTCTTATGAGCTCAGCATGAAAATATTTGAACTGTCCTCCAAAATGGGAATGCGGGAGATCGACCATATCCGCCATAGAATCGAACTGGGCATGGATACTTACCGCTCCGGACGGATCAGTCATGATCTGGTGGAAGAACTCTGCGAAGTTCTTCAGGATTTCAAACGGATTATGGGGGAATACAAGGTTTCCGATTACAGAATCTGTGCTACCAGTGCGATCAGAGAGACTAAGAATACTATCCTGGTGCTGGATCAGATCCGTACCCGTACAGGTTTTGATACAGAGGTATTAAGCAATTCCGAGCAGCGTTTCCTGGGATATAAGTCCATCGCCTCAAAGGAGACGAACTTCCGGTCCATCATACAGAAGGGAACGGCCATCATCGATGTGGGCGGCGGCAGCATACAGATCTCCCTGTTCGACAGAGACAGCCTGCAGAGCACCCATAACTTAAGATTCGGTACCCTGAGAATCAGGGAGAGGCTGGCGGCGCTGGAGGGAAGCAGCCTGCGCTACGGCGACATTGTAGAAGAGATGATCAACACGGATATTTACAATTTCCGTCGGCTCTATCAGAAGGAGCAAAAAATTGAGAATATTATTATAGTAGGGGAATTCATCAACCAGATGATCCAGCGTATTACCAAGGATACCCAGGAACACTTCGTCACCTGTGAGAATTTTATGAAATTCTGTGATGAAGCGGGAGAGCAGGCTCCGGAGCAGATCGCTCAGGAGCTGGGTGTTCCGGCGGAGAACTCCGCCATGATTCTGCCGGCTCTCGTGATCTACCGGAGGCTGGTCACCGAGCTCGGCGCGGACTATATCTGGGCTCCCGGTGTGGAACTCACAGATGGAATCGCGTACCACTACGCGGAACAGAATAAAATCATAAAATTCCAGCATAATTTTGATAATGATATCCTGGCCGCGGCCAAGAATATCGGCAAGAGATATATGTGCAACAAGACCCATATCGCCGTAGTTTCCGAGCTGGCGATGATCGTGTTCGACTCCACGAAAAAATTGCATGGTATGGGAAAGCGGGAGCGGCTGCTGCTCCAGATCGCGGTGCTCCTGCATGACTGCGGAAAATATATCAGCCTGGTAAAAGTGGCGGAGTGCTCCTACAGTATCATCATGTCCACGGAGATTATCGGCCTTTCCCACAAAGAGCGTGAGATCATCGCCAATGTGGTGCGTTATAACACACTGGATTTTGAGACCTTTGACAATATCGTGGATAAAGATCAGCTGGATGTGGGCAGTTATCAGACCATGGCGAAACTGGTGGCGATCCTAAGAGTCGCCAACGCCCTGGACCGCAGCCATAAGCAGAAGTTCAAAAACTGTAAAGCCGCATTAAAGGAAAAAGAACTGATCATCACAGTGAACACGGTGGATGATATCTCCCTGGAATGTGAGCTTTTCCCGGAAAAAGCAGGTTTCTTTGAAGAAGTATTCGGTATACAGCCAAAAATAAAGCAGAAAAAGAAAATATAGGGAGGGATTAAGAGCTTATGGAACAGAACGATTATAAAAAGCCGGAATATTATATGAACCGGGAGTTAAGCTGGATCAAATTCAACGACCGGGTATTATCCGAGGCGAGAGACAAAAGCATACCGCTCTTCGAGCGGTTAAAATTCTTAAGCATTACTGCGTCGAATCTGGATGAGTTCTACATGATCCGGGTAGCGTCTCTAAAAGATATGGTACATGCGGAATACACAAAACCGGACATCGCCGGTATGACTCCGTCGCAGCAGCTGACCCAGATAAGTGAAGAACTTCACGAGATGACCTCGCTTCAGTATTCCACCTACAACCGCTCCCTCCTCCCCGCGTTAAAGCAGCACGGTCTCAGAATCATAACTTATCACGAAGACCTGACCGAAGAGGAAGGAAAGTTTGTGGATAAGTACTTCATGGAAAATGTGTACCCGGTGCTGACCCCTATGGCAGTAGACTCCTCCAGGCCATTTCCCCTGATCCGCAACAAGACGCTGAACATCGCGGCATTATTAGTAAAAAAAGAGGAAAAAAGCCGGGAAGAATTCGAATTCGCCACCGTACAGGTTCCATCCGTACTCCCCAGAATCATTCAGATCCCCGGAAAAAAAGAAGAGACTACGGTCATCCTGCTGGAAGAGATCATCGAGCGGAACATCCAGTCCCTGTTTTTAAGCTATGATATCATCTGTGCCCATCCCTACCGTATTATCCGAAACGCCGATCTGACTATCGACGAGGATGAGGCGGCAGACCTTTTAAAAGAAATACAAAAGCAGCTGAAACGCCGCCAATGGGGGGAAGTCATCCATCTGGAAGTGGAAGAGAAGATGGATAAGCGTCTTTTGAAAATCCTGAAACGGGAATTCGCCATGCTGGAAGAAGATGTCTACAAGATCAGCGGTCCGCTGGACCTGACCTTCTTAATGAAGCTATACGGCCTGGACGGCTACAAAAGCCTGAAAGCCAAACCTCATGTACCGGCTCCAGTGCCCGAAACCATGACCGACGAAGACATCTTCACCCAGATCCGCAGCGGGGACATCCTGCTCCACCATCCGTTCCAGAGCTTCGACCCGGTAGTCAACTTCGTAAGACAGGCAGCCAAAGATCCGGACGTCCTGGCCATCAAGCAGACCCTTTACCGGGTCAGCGGCAACTCTCCGATCATAGCGGCGTTAGCCCAGGCAGCAGAAAACGGAAAGCAGGTATCTGTCCTGGTAGAATTAAAGGCCAGATTTGACGAGGAAAACAATATCGTCTGGGCCAAGATGCTGGAGAAAGCCGGCTGCCACGTCATCTACGGCCTGGTAGGCTTAAAGACCCACAGCAAAATCACCTTAGTAGTGCGCAGGGAGGAAGACGGCATCCGCCGCTACGTGCATCTGGGAACCGGAAATTACAACGACGCCACGGCAAAGCTCTACACGGACATGGGACTTCTGACCTGTTCCGAAGCCATCGGGGAAGATGCCACCGCCGTATTCAACATGCTGTCCGGCTACTCCGAGCCCCTGTCCTGGCACAAGCTGGCACTGGCTCCGATCTGGCTGCGTGACCGTTTCATCAGCCTGATCCGCAGAGAGACCCAGCAGGCCAAAGAAAAGAAGCCGGCTCATATCATAGCCAAAATGAATTCCCTGTGTGACCAGGACATCATCGCCGCCCTCTACGAAGCCTCCGCGGCCGGAGTAAAAGTGGACCTGATCGTCCGTGGGATCTGCAGCCTCAAAACCGACATCCCGAAGGTCAGCGAAAACATAACGGTGCGCTCCATAGTGGGCAATTTCCTGGAGCACAGCCGGATCTTTTACTTCTATAATAATGGGCAGGAAGAGATCTACATGGGCAGCGCCGACTGGATGCCCCGAAACCTGGATAAGCGGGTAGAAATCCTCTTCCCCGTAGAAAACGAAACACTAAAACAAGAGGTCATCCACATCCTCCAGATCCAGCTGGAAGACAACGTAAAAGCCCACATCCTCAACAAAAAAGGAAGCTACGAAAAAATAGACAAACGCGGCAAGATCCTGATGGACTCCCAGATGTACTTCTGCGAAGAGGCGGCCGCCCGGGCGGTCCGCCCTGCGGAAGATACCACCCAAAGCAGGGTGTTCGTTCCGGCGGAACCGATCGGGGACTGAGGGAGTGGACTTAGGGCCGGAGCGAGCTGGTGTAAGTATGGATGCTGGGAGGGGGGCTGACGTTGGCGGGCGTATCGCTTTGGATGGGCCTTTGACGGGTGTCCCGTTGGGGGCGGTATCCTGCTGGACTGGGGGGCTTCCTCTGGTTTGGGTGAGCCTTCCGCTTCTGGCTGGGGCGGGCGGCGGAGTCTGGGGATGCTCCCGGCGGCCGGGTCCTTTTGTGTCTCCTTGGGAGTGCGGAGGGCTTGCGCTGGTATCAGCTAAGTGAAATCGAAAAGCCGGGTTCAGGAATCGAGCCTATTCACCAGGAACACATGAAGTGTTCCCGGTTCAGAGGCTCTTGCCCGTCGGACGTGAAGTCCGCCGTGCATCCTGAACCCGGCTTTTC
>NZ_JAWDIY010000019.1:0-124528 GCF_032380655.1 Diplocloster hominis
AGCCGGGTTCAGGAATCGAGCCTATTCACCAGGAACACATGAAGTGTTCCCGGTTCAGAGGCTCTTGCCCGTCGGACGTGAAGTCCGCCGTGCATCCTGAACCCGGCTTTTCGATTTCACTAAGCTGATACACAGCCGCCCTATGCACTCCCAAGGAGACACAAAAGGACCCGGCCGCCGGGAGCATCCCCAGACTCCGCCGCCCGCCCCAGCCAGAAGCGGAAGGCTCACCCAAACCGGCGGAAGCCCCCCAGTCCAGCAGGATACCGCCCCCAACGGGACACCCGTCAAAGGCCCATCCAAAACAATACGCCCGCCAACGTCAGCCCCCCGCCCAGCATCCGTACTTACGCCAGCCGCTCCTGCTTTGGTGAGGCCTGAGATTCAAGTGCGGAATCGTACGAACTGTACCCAAAAGAAAATCGACAGATTATAATCCACCAGACTACATAGTTCGATGCCAGTAAATCTATTAACTTTTATATAACACAAAAGCTAAAGCTAAAGCTAAATCTAAAACTATACCGATACCGATGTTTATATCTATCCCTGTCTCCATCCACACTCCCTCCTCTCAGACTGTCCGAAAACTAAAGTACATCTGACAAATTGTATCATTCATATTTTGATTTCCTGCGTATATAAACCCTGATTTATTGTTTTAAGTACTCATATCAGACTTTCAGGCTTCATATATTACGTTTTTCTGAAATATTTGTGCAATTTTTTTGTTGCCTGAGTTTTCGGACAGTCTCCCCGATTGATCCCAAAATGAATATCAGACCATTCATAGTTTTCATAAAGACAGATATGCAACTGAAATTCTTCAAACCCATACCCGCATATAGAACCTGCTTTACCAAAGTTAAAATAACCAAAGTAGAATAACCAAAATCAATATAACCATTGTCAGAACATGAATATCAGCCTGTACCAATGCAGGGAAGATCGGGGAGCGGCCAAGGGCTGGCGGGGCGGGGGACAATCTCGTGGGGCAAAATCGCTTGAGGGCGGGCCTTAGAATGGGTTACGCAGATGGTGGGAGAACCTCGCAGGGCCTGGAACACTGTCCGAGCCGTCCTTTGGCGAGTTTGTTCCGGGCCCTGCCAATAAGAGGTTCTCCCTCCATCGGAGTTACCCATTCTTAGGTCCGTCCGAAGCGATTTTGCCCCACGAGATTGTCCCCCGCCCCGCCAGCCCTTGGCCGCTCCCCGATCTTCCCGGACCGAATTCCCCAGCCCCTTTCATCCCTGACCCAATTCCGGAAAATAAGCTTGTAATGTTTTTAGGGGTGCTTTATAATTGAAGGCATAGCAGTTCAAGTGCTAGGATCAGGGAGAAAAGCTTCAGGGAGGTCTTGTGTTGTCGCAGAAACAGATAGTGAAATTGGTGTGTTTGAATTTGGGGATAGTGCTTTTTAATATTGTGGTTTTTTCGGAGGGGATGCTGAACCTGTGGGGGAGCCAGAGTCTGATCGTGCGGGCCTTGTGTATTACGATAGTTGTGGTGAGCCTGCTCGTTTTTTGTTATGGGAATTACAGGATTATTTTTAAGGGGAATAAGACACAGATCTACCGGAAGGATGAGTTCGCGAAGCCGGAGGATTATCTGGATGTGCTTAAGGACTCTGCAAAGAGGACTTTTGAGGATGAGACGGACCATATGGTGAGATGCATTGAGAAGATGATGAAAAAGACGGAAGTGCTGAATGTTATTTTGCTTCAGTATTTTACAGAGGGGGAGATGGCTTATCAGCAGTTTCAGAATGCGATGCGGGGCGCGTCGGAGATTTTTTATGATAATGTGAAGAAGATGATTAACCGGATCAATCTGTTTGATGAGGAGGAGTACCGGAATGCGTTAAGAGGGACGTCGGGAAAGGCGGCGGAGAGTACGGAGAAGATGCTTAAGATCTGTAAGGAACATATCGATTATGTGCACACTGCGATTGATAGGAATGAAGATATTCTGCTGAAGCTGGATGGGCTGATACTGGAGATCTCGAAGCTGGATGATATGGAAGGCGGCACGCTGGAGGAGCTGCCGGCGATTCAGGAGATTAACAGCCTGATTGAGCATACAAAATATTACAAGTAGAGGAGAATGGGCATGAAGAAGAATAAGGGTATTGTGATCATTGCCGCGGTCGGTATTCTGGTGTTTGCGGCGGTGCTGGGCGGTCTGTTTTTGACCAGGAATATTGGGAAATCATCGTCCGCCATTTCCCAGGAGTCCGCGGACAAGAAGCTTGAGAAGATGGTGAAGAGGATCGAGCCGAAGGAGGTGCCGGCCAGGAAAGAGGCGGTGGAGCTTAGTACGACTTCTTTGCAGGATGAACTGCCGGATATTGATACTTATCCGCTGACTGTACAGCCGGCTACGGAGCTGTATGTGGAGATTCTGTCTTCGCCGGAGAAGGCCGGGGACGGAACGGACGGATGGTTTAACGAGGTGGCGCAGAAGTTTAACCAGCAGGGGTATGAGGTGAACGGACAGCCGGTTTCTGTGGCGGTACGGAATGTTTCTTCCGGAACGGCGGTGGAATATATTTCTTCCGGAAAATATGTACCGGATGCGATTTCCCCGTCGAACACGTTCTGGGGGGAGATGATTAAGGCTGAGGGAGTGCCGGTGGAAATGCTGACGGACCGGCTGGCAGGAAATGTGGCCGGAGTGCTCCTGAAAGAAGAAAAATACAATGCGCTGATGGATAAGTATGGCGCGATTAATATGAAGACGATTACCCAGGCGACTATTGACGCGGAGATTATCATGGGATATACGAATCCCTTTGCCAGTTCCGCGGGGCTGAATTTCCTGGTAAATACCCTTTATACATACGATAATAATAATATTTTAAGCGATACGGCGGTGGAGGGCTTTAACAGCTTCCAGACGAATATCCCGTTTGTCTCCTACACGACGATGCAGATGCGGGACGCTGCGGAGTCGGGGGCGCTGGACGGATTTATTCTGGAATACCAAAGCTATGCGAACCTCCCGGATCTGAAGAGGGAATATATCTTCACGCCGTTTGGAGTACGCCATGACGAGCCGCTGTACGCAGTGGGAACCTTATCGGAGGATAAGAAGCAGCTGCTGAATATGTTTAAGGATTTCTGCCTGAATGATGAAAATCAGAAGCTGGCATCGGAGTACGGATTTAATTATATGGATGAGTATGTCAGTGAGACACCGGAATTCGACGGGGATACGTTGATTAAGGCCCAGAAGCTCTGGAAGGAAAATAAGGACGTGGGAACGCCGATTGTGGCCGTGTTCGTCATCGATATCTCGGGCAGTATGGACGGAGCGCCGCTTAATATGCTGAAGGAATCCATGATCAACAGCATGCAGTATATAAAGTCGGACCACTATGTGGGTATGGTTTCCTATAATAATGATGTGTATGTGAATCTGCCGGTAGGGCAGTTCGACCTGAACCAGCAGGCCTATTTTAAAGGGGCTATATCCGACCTGATCGCTACAGGCGGTACCGCTACCTTTGACGGGATCGCTGTCGGTGTCGATATGCTGGAGAAGGCGCTGGCGGAACACCCGGATGCGAAGCCTATGCTGTTTGTGTTAAGTGATGGGGATTCCAACACGGGTTACAGTCTGAATGATGTCAGGGATATTCTGGAGACTTATTCGATTCCTGTATATACGATCGGCTACAATGCGGATATCGCGGCGCTGGAGAAGATATCCTCCATTAATGAGGCCGCCAGTATCAACGCGGAGACAGATGATGTAATCTATAAGCTGAAAAACTTGTTTAACGCACAGATGTAGGAGGGTGAACGGATGGCATTTTCAATGGAAATACCGGATACAAAGGTGATCGAGAAAGAGGTGGTGCAGGAGATCGCGCCCACCCAGGAGAAAAAAGAACTGATCCTGGATGCGGCAAAGCAGAATGCGCGGGAAGCGCTGGCGGTAGACCTGGGATCTTTGGCGGACAGAAGAAAATATGTGGATTCCATCGAATCCTTTGGCGTGGATGTGGTTACCCAGTCCCGAAAGAAGAATGAACTGCTTCAGGTACGGATCGGGGAACTCAGCAAGATGGGTTCTCAGAACGGTGAGGTGGTAACCGGCCTGGTGGAACTGCAGCAGAAGATGAAAGAGCTGGACCCGTCCGCTCTGGACTTTACCAGGGAAGGGGTGCTGGGTAAGATTTTCAACCCGATCCGGAATTATTTCGCCAGATTCCAGAAAGCGGATGATATGATCCACGATATCCTGGAATCCCTGGAAAAAGGAAAGAATATCCTGAAGAGGGACAATACCACGCTGGAGATCGAACAGGTGGCCATGCGGGATCTGACGATCAAGCTGAATCAGAATATCGAGCTGGGTATCCGGATGGATGACGCGCTGACAGAAGAGATCGACAACGCGAAGGCGGCCAATATGGAGGCGGAGAAGATTAAATTTGCCGAGGAGGAGATCCAGTTCCCGCTCAGGCAGAAGATCATGGATTTCCAACAGCTGCTGGCGGTGAACCAGCAGGGAATCGTAGCGATGGAGATTCTGCGCAGGAATAACAAGGAACTGATCCGCGCGGTGGAACGGGCGCAGAATGTGACGGTATCGGCTCTACGGGTGGCGGTGACGGTAGCTTCCGCCCTGTATAATCAGAAGATCGTGATGGAGAAGGTGGAAGCGTTAAATAAAACCACCAGCAGCATGATCGCCGGCACGGCCCGGATGTTAAAAGAACAGGGGGCCCAGATCCAGCAGCGTTCCATGGAGGCCAGCCTCTCTGTGGATGACTTAAGATCCGCGTTCGCGGACACCTTTGATGCCTTTGACGCGATCAACGCCTATAAGCAGCAGGCGCTGCCGCAGATGAAGAGCGTGATCGACGGGCTGAAAACCCTGACCGACTCCGGGGAAAAGAAGATCCGGCAGATGGAAGAGGGAAATGCACTTATGCAATAATACCGGAGAAAGGGACAAAAAGGCCCATGGATTCTGCGGATTAGCCAATCTTCGGTGAGGATTCAATTATTTTTAAATAGCACTTGAATTTTCTGGACAAATTATGTAGAATATCAAATAGGTTGAGATTTCTTTAACAATCGCCTTTGATCGTTGGAAACTCAAGAATTCACTGCTGTTTCATACAGTGAGGGTAATTAATAAACTTTAGGAGGAATTAAAACTATGGCAGTAAAAGTAGCTATTAACGGATTTGGACGTATCGGTCGTCTTGCTTTCAGACAGATGTTCGGCGCAGAAGGTTATGAAGTTGTTGCAATCAATGATTTAACCAGCCCCAAAATGCTGGCACACTTATTAAAATATGATTCCGCACAGGGAAGATATGCGTTAGCTGACAAGGTTGAAGCAAAAGAAGATTCTATCGTTGTAGACGGCCATGAGATCAAAATCTACGCAAAAGCCAATCCCGAAGAATTGCCTTGGGGCGAGCTGAGTGTAGACGTTGTTCTGGAATGTACCGGTTTCTTTACTTCCAAAGCAAAATCCGAAGCTCATATTAAAGCTGGTGCCAGAAAAGTTGTTATCTCTGCTCCTGCAGGAAACGACCTTCCTACCATCGTATACAGCGTAAACGAAGACACACTGAAAGCAGAAGATACCGTTATCTCCGCTGCTTCCTGTACCACCAACTGCCTGGCTCCCATGGCAGACACTCTGAACAAATTAGCGAAGATCAAAAAAGGTTATATGACCACGATCCACGCTTACACCGGAGATCAGATGACTCTGGACGGACCTCAGAGAAAAGGCGATTTGAGAAGAGCCCGTGCCGCAGCTGTGAACATCGTTCCCAACTCCACCGGCGCTGCAAAAGCGATCGGCCTTGTTATTCCTGAATTAAACGGCGTATTAGACGGCTGTGCACAGCGTGTTCCTGTTCCCACAGGTTCCCTGACCCAGTTAGTAGCTGTTTGTGAAGGTGTTGTATCCAAAGATGACATCAACGCAGCTATGAAGGCAGCAGCTTCTGATTCCTTCGGATATACCGAGGACGAGCTGGTATCCTCCGATATCATCGGAATTACCTATGGTTCTCTGTTCGATGCTACTCAGACCACGGTTATGGATATGGGAGACGGCAACACATTAGTGAAATGTGTATCCTGGTATGACAATGAGAACTCCTACACCAGCCAGATGGTCAGAACCATCAAATACTTCTCTGAATTAGCTTAATTATCCGTCGGAGAAACGAATATCAATATGTAAGATCCGATTATGGGTCCGGTCTAACGAAGGGCCGGACCCGTTTTTCGGTTTTATTACCTACAAAAACGTAAAATTTGCGATTCGAGGAGGAATATACTATGTTAAACAAAAAATCTGTAGATGACATCAACGTAAAAGGCAAAAGAGTTCTCTGCCGCTGCGATTTTAACGTACCGTTACAGGAAGGAAAAATCACTGATGAGAACCGTCTGGTAGCTGCTCTGCCCACGATTAAGAAATTAATTGCCGACGGCGGAAGAGTGATCCTTTGCTCCCACCTTGGAAAACCGAAGGGTGAGCCGAAGCCGGAATTATCCCTGGCGCCTGTGGCCAAAAGACTGACCGAGCTGCTGGGACAGGAAGTAAAATTTGCCGCTGATCCCGAAGTGGTAGGCCCCAATGCGAAAGCTGCTGTGGAAGCTATGAAAGACGGCGACGTTGTATTATTGGAAAATACCCGTTACAGAGCGGAAGAGACCAAGAACGGCGAGGCCTTCAGCAAAGACTTGGCTTCCCTGTGTGACGTGTTTGTAAACGACGCGTTCGGTACCGCTCACCGTGCGCATTGCTCCAATGTAGGGGTTACCCAGTACGTGGACACCGCGGTTGTGGGCTACCTGATGCAAAAAGAGATCGACTTCCTGGGCAATGCGGTAGATAATCCGAAAAGACCTTTCGTGGCTATCCTGGGCGGCTCCAAAGTTTCCAGCAAGATCTCCGTCATCAACAACCTGCTGGACAAAGTTGATACCCTGATCATCGGCGGCGGCATGTGCTATACTTTTGCGAAGGCACAGGGCGAAGAGATCGGGAAATCCCTGGTTGAGGATGATTACCTGGATTACGCAAAAGAGATGATCGATAAAGCAAAAGAAAAAGGCGTGAAGTTATTACTGCCTGTAGATACCGTGGCAGCGAAAGAGTTCTCCAACGATGCTGCCTTCCGTGTAGTGGAAGGCAGCCTGGCTGCTGACGAGATGGGTCTGGATATCGGACCGAAGACCCAGGCTCTGTACGCGGATGCTTTAAAAGATGCTAAGACTGTCGTATGGAATGGCCCCATGGGTGTATTCGAGATGTCCAACTTCGCGGCCGGAACCATTGCGGTAGCGAAAGCTCTGGCTGATCTGGATGCGACCACCATCATCGGCGGCGGGGATTCCGCAGCGGCAGTGAACCAGCTGGGCTTCGGGGATAAGATGACCCATATTTCCACAGGCGGCGGCGCTTCCTTAGAATTCCTGGAAGGCAAGGAACTTCCCGGAGTAGTGGCAGCCAACGACAAATAAAGTGAAAAGGAGAATTATATCATGCGTAAAAAGATTATCGCAGGCAACTGGAAAATGAACAAAACCCCCAGTGAGGCCGTTGCATTAGTAAATGAGTTAAAACCCCTGGTGGCAAACGAAGAGGTAGACGTAGTATTCTGCGTACCTGCTATCGATATCATTCCCTGCCTGGAGGCAGCCAAGGGAAGCAACATCCAGATCGGGGCAGAGAACATGTATTATGAAGAGAGCGGCGCTTACACAGGCGAGATCGCTCCCAACATGCTGACCGATGTAGGAGTAAAATATGTGATTATCGGACATTCCGAGAGAAGAGAATACTTCGCGGAGACCGATGAAACTGTCAACAAAAAAGTCCTGAAAGCATTCGAGCACGGCCTGACCCCGATCATCTGCTGCGGGGAATCCTTAACCCAGAGAGAGCAGGGTATCACCATAGACTGGATCCGTCAGCAGATCAAGATCGCTTTCCTGAATGTAACTGCAGATCAGGCGAAGACCGCAGTGATCGCTTACGAACCTATCTGGGCGATCGGAACCGGCAAAGTCGCTACCACAGAGCAGGCTCAGGAAGTATGCGCGGCGATCCGCGTATGCATCGGCGAGATCTATGACGAAGCTACCGCAGCGGCCATCCGTATCCAGTACGGCGGCAGCGTATCCGCTTCCAGCGCTCCCGAACTGTTTGCCCAGAGCGATATCGACGGCGGCCTGGTAGGCGGAGCTTCCTTAAAGCCTGATTTTGGAAAGATTGTGAATTATAATAAATAATAATCTTTCATTTTCAACTGGTAATCCTTTGCATCCCTTTCGACATCGTGAAGAGCTGATGATAGAGCAAGCGTTCTGATAAATAATTATACGAAAGAGAAAAGAATATCCTGTCAGTGAGGACGAGCGATATGCGGAGGACTCATTGGCAGGAGATTTTGTATATTTCAAAGAAAAGCGCTCCTAATTTCATTCTGACATTGTAGGATAAAACGGCTCGTAACCTGTCAGGAGATGCAAAAATTACATAAACTAAAAAAGAGAGGTAAAGAAAATGAAACAGAAAGTGTCACGTATCATCGTCATGGCTATGATCCTTGCTATGACATTAACCGTTGTAGGATGTGGAAAGAAGTTCGATAATCTGGATGATTTTATCGCTTCCGATGAAATGCAGACAGAACTTGAGACCGTCAGAGAATCTCTGACAGGCTCCGGGATGAGCATCGATATAAAAGCCGATGGCGATAAGCTGATTTATGAATATACTTTGGATCAGCAGGTGGATGCGACAGGCATGGCAGAATCCCTTGAAGCCGCAATGGACCAGCAGAAAGATGCTTTTGTCCAGGTGGCTGAAGAACTGAAAAAAGAAGTAAAAGTCGATAATCCGGCTGTTGTAGTGAAGTATCTGAATAACGATGGAACGGAGATTTTCTCTAAAGAATACGCACCGGAATAATCAGCAGATTATAGACTAAGAAAATAAAATATCCTGTCGATGAGGCCAAGATATGCTATAAAGCCTGATTGACAGGATATTTTTCGTATTTCCTTGTAATTGGCATAGGATATGTGTTATATTGATAACGATGTGATTATAGAAAAGGAGCAATCAAAATGAGTAAAAAACCAACTGTATTAATGATCTTAGATGGTTACGGATTAAATGACCGTAAAGATGGAAATGCGGTTGCTGAGGCTAACACCCCGGTTATGGACAAGTTAATGTCAGAATATCCGTTTGTACAAGGAAATGCCAGTGGTATGGCAGTGGGTCTTCCGGACGGCCAGATGGGTAACTCCGAAGTGGGTCACCTGAATATGGGAGCAGGCCGGATTGTCTATCAGGAGCTGACCAGGATTACGAAAGAAATCCAGGACGGAGACTTCTTTAAAAATGAGGCATTGTTAAAAGCTGTAGAAAACTGTAAGGCGAATGATTCCGCCCTTCACATGTTCGGACTCCTGTCAGACGGTGGTGTACACAGCCATAACACCCATCTGTACGGCCTTTTGGAGCTGGCAAAACAGCATGGCCTCAATAAGGTGTATGTCCACTGTTTCCTGGATGGAAGAGATACTCCTCCGGCATCCGGAAAGGGCTATGTGGAACAGTTAGAAGCGAAGATGGAAGAAATCGGTGTCGGTGAGATCGCTACGGTCATGGGACGCTACTACGCGATGGACCGTGATAACCGTTGGGACCGTGTGGAACTGGCCTACAAAGCGCTCGCAAAGGGCGAAGGAGTACCGGCAGGCAGCGCGCCTGAAGCAGTGCAGAATTCCTATGATGAAGGCAAGAATGATGAATTTGTCCTTCCGGCCGTAGTAGTGAAAAATGGACAACCGGTAGCCACGATACAGGAGAAAGATTCTGTTATCTTTTTCAATTTCCGCCCGGACAGAGCGAGAGAAATAACAAGAGCTTTCTGTGATAATGATTTCAGCGGATTTGAGCGGGAGAAGAGACTGGATCTCACCTACATTTGCTTTACCGAATACGATGTTACGATCCCGAACAAGACCGTCGCTTTCCATAAAGTAGAGATTACCAACACTTTCGGCGAATTCCTGGCCGCTCACGGTATGACACAGGCCAGAATCGCGGAGACAGAAAAATACGCGCATGTAACTTTCTTTTTCAACGGCGGAGTAGAGGAGCCCAATAAGGGAGAAGACAGAATTCTGGTAAAATCCCCCAAGGTTGCCACCTACGATCTCCAGCCCGAAATGAGCGCTTATAAAGTAGCCGATAAGCTGGTAGAGGCGATCAAATCAGACAAATATGATGTCATCATTATAAACTTTGCCAACCCCGACATGGTAGGCCATACCGGCGTGGAAGCAGCTGCCATCAAAGCGGTGGAAGCAGTAGACGAATGTGTGGGAAAAGCCTATGACGCTTTAATGGAAGTAAACGGACAGATGTTCATCTGCGCCGATCACGGAAACGCGGAACAACTAGTGGATTACAATACCGGTGATCCTTTCACCGCCCATACGATCAATCCGGTTCCCTTTATCCTGGTGAACTACGAGAAGGACTACACGCTTAGGGAAGGCGGATGTCTGGCGGATATAGCGCCTACCCTGATCGAAATGATGGGGATGGAACAGCCTGTCGAAATGACGGGGAAATCGTTGCTGATGAAGAAGTAGTGTGTTTTGGGCCGAGCCTGAGGAATGTGGATGTCTCTGTGATGTCCAACTTCCGGCTCCGGCCTTTTTTTGTGGTTCGCCCCGGTACCGCGGGGGAGCTGCCGGGAGCGGGTATTGGCTGTGGGCTTACGTCGGCCCACAGCTAATACCCGCTCTTAATTTAACTTATATCTCTTCAAGCTCGTTAAATAGTCCCTCAAGCGCAAAATATCCTTTATTAAATAGAGGCTTCAGCTGGTTGTAAACCTTCACATGTTCCGGGATGGGATGGAAGGTGTCTTTGGTGTGCAGAAACCGGGATACCTCTGAGAAGTCCGGATAGAGGCCGATGCCCACGCCTGCGATCATAGCGGCTGAGATCGAGGTGGCTTCTTCTACATGGTCCGGGCGGGTGAGGGAGACGTCCAGCACATCGGAGAGGATGCGGGCGATGATGTCTCCTTTGGCGCCTCCGCCTGTGAGAATCAGGTGATCTACCGGCATGGAGCGCCGGTAGGCGGCCAGGATTAACTCCAGGTTCATGGCGATACCTTCTGCTGCGGCCCGGACGTAGTCTGCTTTTGTGTGGTGCATTTTGATACCGATGTAGCTGCCGGCGGTATTGGGGTTCCAGCGGGGACTCCGCTCACCTAACAGGTAGGGCAGAAAGAGGAGCTTTTTTGCGCCTGCAGGCGAGGAGGCCATGAGGTCATTCAGATAGTCATATGGATTCTGTCCTGCTTCCTCGGCCGCCTGGGTTTCAACGGCGCACAGGGACCTGCGGATGTAGGAATAGACACTTCCGGCCGACTGGGTGGTTCCGCAGGGCATGTACTGCCCGGGAATGACGTGGGCGAAACAGAAGAGGGTCTGATCCGGGTCTACGAACATCTCAGGGGTGGTTCCGCCGATCCAGGCGGATGTGCCGAAGGTCAGGAACATCTGGTTCGGCTGGATACATCCGGCGCCCAATGCGGAACAAGGCCCGTCTCCACCGCCGCATACGACCAGCGTATCTGAGGTCAGATCAAGGGCGCGGGCGGCATCCGGGGTAAGGGGACCGGCGATATCAATGGATTGCTTTAACTCCGGCAGTTTGTTCCTGGAGATTCCGGCAGCGTTCAGTATCTCATCAGACCAGTCCAGAGCTTTTAGATCCAGCGCGTTGGTTCCGGAGGCGTCGGAATAATCGGTGACGAACCGGCCGGTGAGCCGGTAGATGATATAATCCTTTGCCTGGAGCATTTTGTAGGTTTTTTTATAGAGCTCCGGTTCATGGGTTTTTATCCACATAAGTTTTTCTATGCTGTAAGAGGCGCTGACCCGGTGGCCGGTCAGCTGATACATCCGGTCGGCACCGACCTGCCGGCTTAAGAGATCCGCTTCTATCCCCGCTCTTTGGTCAGCCCAGATGATCGCTGGTCTTAAGGGTACTCCGTTTTGATCTACAATCAGACAGCACTGCATCTGCGCAGAAAAGGAAATAGCCAGAACTTGTCCCGGATCTGTATCCCGCAGGATTTCCCTGGTGGACACACAGACGGCCTCCCACCAATCTTCCGGATTCTGCTCTGCGTAGTTGGATTGGAAGAAATGGACGTTGTAAGGATGGGTGTAACTGCGGATCAATTCTCCGTCTGCTGAGAACAGGGAAGCTTTATTCCCTGATGTTCCCAGATCATGGGCGATCAGATATTGTTTCAAGAGTATTCCTCCTTATCTTTCTGTGATTTTTTGCTGCTATTATTACAGTGTTATATACGCCTTATGTATGAATTCCCGGGCTGATATCCTGGATAGAATAAGCTTGAACGGTATGCGATAATTGCTGAAATAAATATAGCAGTTTCATAGATTTATTGTATCAATAAAGTAAGGGAATGTAAAGTATGTAAAACAATAGCTTACGTACGAAAGTTGATATTGACATATATGTAATAAAATAATATAATATAAGAAAATAAGAAGGAGTAATGCCAAATGGAAGAACGCCATATCAGAATCATTGAACTGGTCAGTATCCATAAGAAAATAGAGGTTTCCAGGCTGGCGGAGCTTTTACACACGTCCCAGGTTACCGTGCGCAAGGATCTGGATATCCTTTCGGATAAAGGGATACTGAAGCGGGAGCGTGGATATGCGATGCTCAATGATGAGGACGATATCAACTATCGGATGGCCTTTCATTATGAGATTAAGCGGAAGATCGCTTTAAGCGCAGCGAAGCTTGTACAGGACGGGGAGACGGTAATGATCGAATCCGGATCGGCCTGTATGCTGCTGGCGGAATTACTGGCTTACGAAAAAAGAGGGGTTACGATCATTACGAATTCGGCCTATCTGGCTTCTTATGTAAAAGACGCGCCAGGAGTTAAGGTCACACTTCTGGGAGGAGATTATCAGCCCAGGGCCCAGGCGATGGTCGGTCCGCTGACGAAGATGTGCGCACAGCAGTTCTGCGTCGATAAGATTTTCGTGGGAACCGATGGGTTTTCGCAGACGAACGGTTTTACCGGTGATAATCTGGTGCGGGCGGACACGGTACGCGCGATGGCTGAGTCGGCGCAAAGGACGATAGTGCTGGCAGACGCGGAGAAATTTACCCGGGCGGGGACCGTATCTTTTTTAAAGCCGTCGGAGGTCTCAGTGGTTATTACGGATTCCGGTATACCCGGAGAGATCAGAGATTACCTGGCCGGTGCCGGTGTACAAGTGCTGGCGGTGGAGTGAAGAGTTTACAGGAAACGGCAGTAATAGAAAATATTAATATAGAAATGCGAAAAGGAAAGGATGGAACAGCATGGAATACTTATTTGACACAGCGAACATCGGGGCGATCAGAAAATATGGGGAATTTATCCCGATAACAGGAGTTACCTCTAATCCCAGTATTGTTAAAAAAGAGGGGAAAATAGATTTCTTTTCCCATATGCGTGAGATACGTTCTATCATCGGTTTGGATAAAACATTACATATCCAGGTAACTGCCCAGGACTATGAAGGGATGATGAAGGACGCTGAGGCGATTCTGAAGAATGTGGATGATCAGGTTTATATCAAGGTGCCGGTAACACTGGAAGGGCTGAAGGTAATCCGGGCACTGCACGGCAGAGGCGTAAATACTACGGCGACCGCTATTTATACAAAGATGCAGGGTTTCCTGGCTATGGAGGCCGGCGCTGACTATATCGCGCCCTATTATAACCGTATGGAAAATATGGGGATTGATGCCAGGGATGTGGTAGGTTCTTTCGCTAAAATGATCCGGGACTATGGATATTCCACTAAGATTCTGGCCGCCAGCTTTAAGAATATGGGACAGGTAAACGAAGCATTTATGGCAGGCGCCCAGACAGCCACTATGGGGATAGATATTATCGAGGGAGCTTTCAGCATGCCGTCGATCCAGCAGGCGGTGGATGATTTCACGGAGGATTGGAAATCAGTATTTGGTGATCAGCTGATTATGGATTTATAAGGAGATTTGATGAAAGAGCGCAAGCGGTCCGGCCGTTTGCGCTTATTTCATTTTATAGGAAAGTGCCCCTATGAAATAAAAGACGCTCCAACTCATTTTCAATGGAATCGGGCTGCCGCGTATGAGAATAGATGCAGACTCACATACTAAACAAAAGAAGAAAGAAGGCGATCGATTGTTTCCAGAGGCCATTTACTACGAAAAGGCGGCACTTGAATATAAACTGGGAGAGGAACTGCGCAGGAAATATTCCGATAAGGAGTGGATACCCATTGAGAACCACAATAATATAGAAGAAATGCGGAAACGGCCCAATAAAGATTTTGGAAAAATGAAGCAGTATCTGATCGTTGGTATCAGAAAGACGCATCGGTATGTGGAGAATCACAAGGTTTCTGATTATCTGGTGCCCTATACTTCCTCCGGATGTACAGCTATGTGCCTGTACTGTTATCTGGTCTGCAATTATAACAAGTGCTCATATCTGAGATTATTTGTAAACAGGGAGCAGATGCTGGAGAGGCTGATCCGGCACGCACAGCGGGCGGATCAGGAGATGGTCTATGAGATCGGCAGCAACAGTGATCTGATATTGGAAAATACGATAACGGGAAATCTGGAGTGGACGATCCGGGAATTCGTTCGGAATCCCAGCGGTATTCTGACCTTTCCCACGAAATTTGATATGGTAGAACCGCTCCTGGCACTGGACCATAAGCGCCGTGTGATTGTCCGCATGAGTCTGAATCCGCAGGAAATCATCCGGACGGTGGAATTCGGGACCTCACCGTTAAATGCCCGTATCCGTGCGTTAAATGCGGTATGTGACGCCGGATACCGGGTAGGGATTCTGATTGCCCCGGTGATCATGGTGGAGGGATGGAAGACGCTGTATGAACAGCTGATCCGGCAGATGGCGGAGCAAATGACGGACCGGGTAAAAAAAGAAGCAGTGATCGAGATTATTTTTATGACCTACAGCTTTGTACAGAACGCGATTAACACGGAGGCTTTTCCCAATGCGGTAAATCTCTATGAGAAGGAACAGATGACCGGACGGGGCAGAGGAAAATACTGCTATCGGAAAGAACTGCGGGAGGAAGGAGAAATATACCTGCGCAGCCTGATCGGGCGGTATTTGAAGGGGATGCATATTCTATATATTGTCTGAAGAGAAAAGAAAGGCGGAATGCGGCTATGAGATCCGGTTACCACCGAGGTCCTCGGTATTTAACAGGTGCAGCTTTATAATCATCAGGAAATAGAACAGGGCGGCCACAGCGATAGACAGGAACAGACAGATGGTGTTGCTGTGTATCAGCCGGGCGCTTCCGGCATAAACCGCGTAGGCGATTCCACCCATTACGATGGAAATCAGGACGGGTTTTAAAAAGGTATCGCCGATTTCCTGGCGATAGTCCAGAAAATTGCGCACGGAGATTCCATTCAATATACACATGAACAGGGAATAAATAATCGTGGCCGCCGCCAGCGCATACAGACCGGCGTCAGTGAAATAAAGCAGCAGGATAAGAGCGATCGTCTGGATTACAAGAGAGATACTGGCATTGCGCACGGGCAGATTTACTTTTCCCACAGCCTGCAGTACCGCATTGGTAAGCGTAGACAGAGAATAAAGAATCACCGTTACTCCAAGACAGCGCAGAAGGCTGGCCGCCAGATCCAGCGAGGCTTTCTGGGGAAACAAAAGCTGCACGATCGGGCGTGCCAGCACAGTCATCCCCACAGCGGCAGGAATAGCGATCAGCATGGTGATGCGGATCGCGTTGCTGATTTTCGCATTGGTCTGGTCCGAATCCCCCAGGGCATAGGTCCCGGAAATGGAGGGGATCATGGCAGAGGACATGGCGGTGGCGATGGCGATGGGAATGTTGGTGATTACAATGGCTTTTCCGGAAAAGATCCCATAGGAGGTGGCGATCTGCGCACCTGTAAGAGTTTTTGTGCTCTCCAGGATTTTGCTGTAGATCGTTTGATTTAAAGAGGTGCTGAAATTATAGATAAAAGTACTTAGGATAACCGGGGTTACCATGAACAGGATGATTTTGCTGATTTCCCGGTAGGATTCGGTCTTATGGCTGGTATCACGTTCGACTCTGCGGACAATCGTACGGCGGTTGAATAAGTACACGGCAAAGACGAAAATCAGAGCGGTTAACACACCGGCGCCGGTACCCAGCGCGCTTCCAGAGGCACCCCGGATCGCTTTCTGTGTCATATCCCCGCCGGTAAAGCTTTGAATCAGCAGATAGGCGGCCAGGATACTGATCACTGCATTCAGGATCTGTTCCAGTATCTGGGACACGGAAGTCTGGACCATGGACCCGTGTGCCTGGAAATACCCACGCAGAACGCCTAACAGTCCCGACAGGAAGATTGTGGGCGCAAAAATGCGCAATACGGGAACTGCATTGCTTCCAACCAGAAAATCCGCGCAGAAAAAGGCAAACAGACTGCCGATGATTCCAGCGACCACTACATAAAGAATGGAACAGCGAAAAATCCTGTGAGCGTTTCGATATTCCTTCAGAGCCAGGCGCTGGGATATGATTTTCGAAATCGCAGAAGGTATACTATAAGAAGAAACCAGTAATATGATCGTATAGATGTTATAAGCGGAACTGTAGTAACCGTTTCCCTCATCCCCGATAATATTCGTCAGCGGACTGCGGTAAAGAATCCCGATAATCCGGCAGAGGATTCCGGCCACGGCAAGAATTCCGGCCTGTTTAATAAATCTGTTATCCGTACTTTTCATCGTTTTCATTCCTGACATTCAACCGATCAAGATTGATTTTTCATATGTAGTATCACAAAGAAAAAAGCCGATTATACAGAATCGGCTTTCTATTCATGCGGGAAAAGGGACTTGAACCCTCACGACCTTGCGATCACCAGATCCTTAGTCTGGCCCGTCTGCCAATTCCGGCATTCCCGCAGTTCTGTGACAAAGCAGTTATGTGATTGCCACAAGTGATATTTTAACAAATGGACCTGCATTAGTCAAGAAGAAAATTGAGAAAGTTTGTCATAAAAATTATCATTCACGGCCGGATGGGAGGGGACTGGCACCTTTCGGCAGTAGAGCCGAGCCTTCCAGCAACTGCGTGGAGAAAGGGGCCTGTCCCAGTTGTTGACTGGAGCAGACTCCTATATACGGAGAAACAGACCTTTTTCCTTCTATAGACCGGCATCCTGGGACAGGCCCCTTTCTCCACGCAGTTGCTGGAAGGCTCGGTTCTACTGCCGAAAGGTGCCAGTCCCCTCCCATCCGCGGTGAATGGTAACAAAATTTGGGGAAATTTGGAGAAATTTATAAAAAAGCATTGACATTTTGCGCAAGAAACGATAGAATATGTTTCGTGAGTTGCGGGAATGCCGGAATTGGCAGACGGGCATGATTCAGGTTCATGTGTACGAATGTACGTGAGGGTTCAAGTCCCTTTTCCCGCACTGAGTAGCCTGTAGATCTGATATGGATTTACAGGTTTTTTTGTTTATATATTTTTAGACAATAAGAGGAATTCGCAATGAAGATAGTGAAAAGTATTGGCAATATATTGATTGGATTATGCTTGCTACTGGCCGTTGTGACTGTCCTGAAGGCAGAGGCCGGACAGCCGGATTCCCTGGTTGGAATGCAGGAAGAGCAGGACCATACGCAGCAGAACAAGACGACGGATGGAGAGCCGTCGGATGGAGAACAGTCGGACAGAGATCACGCAGCCTATAACGACACCGATCATGGGCAGGTAAAAGATCCGAAGGAGCAGACGGATCAAAATACGCAGGACAGCGAAAATAACCCGAAAGAGCTATTGCTGGCCTTTGGCGGGGATGTGCTGTTAAGCGACGGACTGAACGCCGTGTATGACAAAGGCGGGATCGCATCGGTATATGACTCCCGGGTACTGGAGAAGATGCAGGCGGCAGACATCCTGATGGTCAATCAGGAGTTCCCGTTCAGTACCAGGGGCACGGCCATGGAGGATAAACAGTACACTTTCCGGGCAGATCCCAGATATGTACAGATATTGAAAGATATGGGTGTGGATATCGTTACATTAGCGAATAATCATACCCTGGATTTTGGTTCGGATGCACTTCTGGACACGTTGAGTACCCTGGAAGATGCCGGCCTGCCTTATGTGGGCGCCGGAGAGAATCTGGAGAGGGCTTCCCGGATGATCAGTATCGGGAAAGGCGGCAGGAAGATCGGTTTCCTGGGCGCCAGCCGCGTGATTCCGGTGACCGGGTGGTACGCGGGAAAAGACCGTCCGGGCCTGTTCGCGACCTATGATCCGGCACAGATGCTGGAACAGATAACACGAGCGAAGGAAACCTGCGATTATGTAGTGGCATATGTCCACTGGGGGGTGGAGTACGCAGATACCCCGGAAGAGTATCAAAGGCAGATGGCGCAAAAATATATCGACGCAGGGGCGGATCTGGTGGTGGGAAGCCATCCCCATGTCCTTCAGGGCATTGAGTTTTATAAGGGAAAGCCGATTCTGTACAGTCTGGGTAATTTCCTCTTTGGCCAGTGGGCGGGGGAAACGGTGATGGCCGAGATAACCATCAGTGCGGATGGCGAAACCGGATTAAAATTGGTTCCTTTGACGATGAAGAATAATCAGACCTTTCTGATAGAAGAGCCGAAACGGCTGTTTGAAGAGCTGCAGAGAATTTCATTCGGCGTATCTATCAGTGAGGATGGGATCGTGTCATCCAATGCGGAATAACCAGTGAGATTGGACAGGCAGAGACAAAAAAAGACACAGGATACAGAAATTTACCATATACCATCGGTAAAGAATGTATCCTGTGTCTTTTGGTCAGTTGTCCTCAGGCTGATCTTCCATTGTATAGATAGTCCGTTTACGGGCCATTTCATCGCTTTCCAGATATTCATCATAAGTGGTGATCTTGTCGATCAGATGGCCGTTTACGATTTCCATAATCCGGTTAGCTGTAGTCTGCACGAACTGATGGTCATGGGAGGCGAACAGCACGACACCCGGGAACTTGATCAGCCCGTTGTTCAGCGCGGTTATGGATTCCATGTCCAGATGATTGGTAGGCTCATCCAGGATCAGAACGTTGGAGCCGGAGATCATCATCTTGGAGAGCAGACAGCGGACCTTCTCCCCACCGGAGAGTACCTTCACTTTTTTGACGCCGTCTTCGCCGGCAAAGAGCATCCGGCCCAGGAAACCGCGGACATATGTGGCGTCTTTGATCTCACTGTACTGGGTCAGCCAGTCCACGATTATGTCCTCACAGTCAAACTCTTTGGTATTGTCCTTGGGGAAATAGGCCTGGGAGGTGGTAACGCCCCATTTATAAGTACCCTCGTCGGGCTCCAGCTCTCCGGCCAGAATCTTGAACAGCGTAGTTTTCGCCAGCTCATCACCGCCCACAAACGCGATTTTATCCTCATGGCCCACGATAAAGGAGAGATTATCCAGAACCTTGACGCCGTCAATGGTCTTGCTCAGATTCTCCACCGTCAGCACCTCATTGCCGATATCACGGTTCGGGCGGAAATCGATGTAGGGATATTTCCGGCTGGAAGGTTTGATGTCATCCAGCTGTATTTTTTCCAGCGCGCGCTTTCTGGACGTGGCCTGCTTAGATTTGGAAGCATTGGCGGAGAAACGGGAGATGAATTCCTGAAGCTCCTTGATCTTTTCTTCCTTCTTCCGGTTAGCTTCCTTCATCTGGCGGATCAGCAATTGGCTGGATTCATACCAGAAGTCATAATTGCCGGCATAGAGCTGGATCTTGGCGTAATCGATATCCGCGATGTGCGTACAGACCTTATTCAGGAAATAACGGTCATGGGAAACTACGATGACGGTATTCTCGAAATTAATCAGGAATTCCTCCAGCCAGGAGATGGCATCCAGATCCAAATGGTTCGTAGGCTCATCCAGGAGCAGAATATCGGGATTGCCGAACAGTGCCTGGGCTAACAATACTTTTACCTTCTGGCTTCCGTTTAAATCTTTCATAATGGCATAATGAAGATCTGTCTCGATGCCCAGGCCATTTAACAAGGTGGCGGCGTCGGATTCTGCTTCCCAGCCGTTCATGGTGGCAAACTCACCTTCCAGCTCGCTGGCTTTCAGGCCGTCTTCTTCCGTAAAATCTTCCTTGGCGTAGATGGCATCCTTTTCTTTCATAATCTCGTACAGACGGGCATTTCCCATGATGACGGTATCCAATACCGAATATTCATCGTATTTGAAATGATCCTGCTGTAAAAAGGAGAGACGTTCTCCGGGAGTGATGATGACATCACCCTTGGTCGGCTCCAGCTGGCCGGACAGAATTTTGAGGAAGGTGGACTTACCGGCTCCGTTGGCACCGATCAGTCCATAACAGTTACCCTCCGTGAATTTGATGTTGACATCTTCGAACAAGGCTTTTTTGCCGATCCGAAGCGTGACATTACTTGTACTGATCATTTGAAAACCTCATTTTTCTTTCTGAAATACTTTTTCTTTCTTTGATTATGGTTAAATTCATTTCTATTTTACAGGAATCCTATGAATTTGCAAGCCTTTTGTTATAATTTCACGGCCAAATGGGAGGGGACTGGCACCTTTCGGCAGTAGGGCTGTACTTTCCGGCAGCTGCGCAGAGAAAGGGGCCTGTCCCAGGATGCCGGCGTATTCAAAGGAAATAGCGGAGGCTGCTCCATAAGCAGGACTATTTCAGTCAAAATCCGGGGACAGGCCCCTTTCTCCACGCAGCTGCCGGAAAGCACAGCCCTACTGCCGAAAGGTGCCAGTCCCCTCCCATTTGGCCGTGAAATTATAACGGCGTTAAAAATGGTTAAAAAAATTTGAAATCGGGCATTGACATTTTGGGGAATTCACGATAGAATATGATTCGTGAGTTGCGGGAATGCCGGAATTGGCAGACGGGCATGATTCAGGTTCATGTGTACGAATGTACGTGAGGGTTCAAGTCCCTTTTCCCGCATGATTAGTCAGGCGCTGTGTATTAGCAGCGCTTTTTTTTTATTTCATAGGAAAGTGCTCCTATGAAATAAAAAACGCTCCGCGGGGATCGCACTACGGCGGAAAGGAAGAGGCCGCTTACGCGGCCCGCCGTAGGCGGAGAGTTTCGCAAGCGAAACTCTTTTTCATTTTATAGGAAAGTGCTCCTATGAAATAAAAAACGCTCCGCGGGGAGCGCACTATGGCGGAAAGGAAGAGGCCGCTTACGCGGCCCGCCGTAGGCGGAGAGTTTCGCAAACGAAACTCTTTTTGACTTTATAGGAAACTGCGATTTCAGAGTCGCATAAAAAAGAACAAGAGTTTACCGAACATATGTTAGATAAACTCTTGTTTGGGAATGACAATAAGACGACACGGTTTAGAAGATATAAAAACCTTCCACACCAGCCTCGTCATCTAACAAGTCATCTTCATTCAAAAAATAATCCATATCGAGAAGCGCATCTTCGCTCATACGGCGAATGTCCTCGGATGTCATTCCTTCTGGTGGATTATCCATGTATTTTTTACGTAGTTTCTCTGTTTTTAGTTTCATGTAACCGCCCTCCTTGAAAAGGAGTATAGCACAGGCAGGTGGATATGAAAAGTTATGCAGAGGATCTTTTTCCACGAGAGCGGGACATCACTTTCTCGTACATTTCGTCCAGAGAAACTCGTTTATGGTTAAAGTAGAGCTCCAAAAAGAGCATGGTAGTACCGCAATCACATTTTAAAGGGTCATAACCGAAAGAAGAAAGAATTGCATTGCGCCATTGGTTAAAGCTCCTGTAAATATGGTGTTTTTCGCGGGAGATCACACGGTGCAGTTTTTTGTCAACCTCCCGGTGCCGTGCATAGATACCACCATAGCGGATCAATTTGTAATGCTTTTCCTGGATATGCTGGATAAGCCGATCTATGAATTCCAAAGCAGGGATGGTTTCCTCCACATACATGTCATCTTCATGGCGGTTATAGTGGAAAGTAACAAAGTCACCATCATATTTATCAATCCTAGAGGTGGCAATGACAGGACGGCCAAGATAACGTCCAATATATTTAATGGCAGCATTAGGGTCGCATCGGTTAGGCTTGGCGTAGACGTAGAACCCATCCTTATGCTCGCGGTAGCACTGAGATTTAATCTTATTGAAAGAGGGACTGATAAGGGATTCCATTTCATTAAGGAGTGCGGTACGGAAAGCATTGCGTAGAAAAGTGTAGTTGAAGTGATCCATGCTGCGCCAAAAGCCATTGTCACTGAAGCCGCCTTCTGAAATGAGACAGTGGATATGAGGGTTCCATTTTAGGTCCCGTCCGAATGTGTGGAGGACCATGATAAAACCGGGAGTAAAGTTCATGGATTTATTCTGCTTAAAAAACATGAGCGAAACGACGCTGTTAACAGAGTGAAAGAGGCAGTTGAGTAAGACCCGGTCATTTAGAAAAAAAGCGCGGAGGTTTTCATCAATGGTAAAAACACAATGTCTGTGAGTAACATTGACGAGCTTAAAGGACATAGAAGTAGTGCGTTCCATAGCATATTTATTGCCGCAGGTGGGGCAGAACCGGCTGTGACAGCGGAAAGGGACAAACTTAAGGTTACCACAGTGAGGACAGCCATACATGGCACCGCCAAAAGACGGGTCGCCGCAGTTGATCATTTTATCCACGTTTTCAATGACAGAATCACGTGGATGCAAAGTATAAATCATTTCTTCATAATGGTCTTTAAAAATATCTTGTAATATACTCATAAGACTATTATGCAGGAAACCGACACAAAAAGAAACCCCTAATTCCCCCATGAATGGGGGCTAGGGGGTTGAAGTGTCGAAGACACTTTTTTATTTTATAAGAAAATATTCCTCAGAAATTATAAACGCTCCCCGGGGCTCGCACAGCGGCCGAGAGAAAATTGCCGCTTACGCGGCCCGCTGCAGGCGGAGAGTATCGCAAGTGAGACTCTTTTTTATTCTGAAACATTATAGATGGATAATTATGGAAATTTCCCGTGAATTATATTAAAGTATATATCAAGGGGGTTAGCCAGATGAAATCTAGTACATTGAAAGAAATAGCCGAAAAACTGAATGTTTCTGTTTCCACGGTTTCCAGGGCTGTGAATCAGAAAGAATATGTCAAAGAAGAGACGAGGGAACGTGTACTAAGAGCACTTGAGGAATACAACTATGTACCGAATGAGGTGGCGCGGTCTCTGAAAATGAAATCGACCAAAACCATCGGAATCGTGGTCCCGGATATCTGCGAGACACTGTTTGGCATGATTATCAAAGGAATCGATCAGGTGGTATCTCCTCAGGGATATTCGATTATCGTATCCGATACCAATGAAAATAAGAAAAATGAGGAAAAGTATCTGAATCTGCTCTACCAGAAGAGGGTAGATGCTCTGGTGCTTGCGACGGTGGATCTGAAGGGTACGAAAGCTTCGGAGTATATAAAAAGTGGAATTCCGGTCATATTTATCGATAATATACCGGCCCTTGATGCACCGGTGGAATCGGTGACGATAGATAATGCCAAAGCCAGTAAAATGGCGGTGGAATATCTGATCGGAAATGGACATCGGAAAATAGCTGTGATTGGCGGATCTGTCGATGAGACGACCGGGTATGAGCGGATCAGCGGATATCGGGACACATTAAAGGAACATGGGATCGAGGTGGATGAGCAGTTGATCCGTTACGGGATGTACAAAGAGGATGACGGATTCCGGTGTATGCAGGAATTCCTGAATAACCGGGGGCGGTGCGCATTTTCAGCGGTCTACGTGACTTCGGAAATGATGACCTTCGGTGCGATGAAAGCGATCCGCCAATATGGGCTTCGCATCCCAGAAGATATTTCCATTGTGGGATTCGACGTCCATGACAAAGCGGGGCTTGTCTATCCTAGCATTACGACGGTCCGTGAGCCGGAGGTGTTGATCGGAACAAAGGTGGGAGAACTTCTGCTGGCAAGGCTGGGGAAAGAGCAAAAGGATATGGGCAAATCGGAAGCGGATAACAAAGTTCTGCTGGAGCCTGACCTGGAGATCGGGCAGAGTGTCAGATGTATCTTGTAGAATACCCGTTCGTACTTTTAAAGGAGGATATACTAGTAAAACAAATTTATTAATAAGAATTATGTACAGAATTTTTGTGCAATATTTGTGGAAAAGGCCAAAATATCAGTATGGTTATTGACAAATACGTGAGAGGGTGTTAGGATAATTGCAAACGATTGCAGAATTTTATAGAAGCGATTCATAAAGGTAAACATATGACAAGATCAAGTACATTAAAAGAAATTGCCCAAAAGTTAAATGTATCTGTATCCACTGTTTCCAGAGCCGTGAATAATAAAGAATACGTGAAGGAAGAGACGAGGGAGAGGGTATTAAAAGCACTGGAGGAATATAACTACGTGCCGAATGAAGTGGCGCGGTCTCTCAAAAAGCAATCGACCAGAACAATAGGTGTGGTGGTTCCGGATATCTGTGAGACACTTTTTGGGACGATTATCAAGGGAATTGACCAGGTGGTGTCTCCCCATGGATATTCCATTATTGTGGCAGATACGAATGAAAGCAGGAAGAATGAGCAAAAGTACCTGGAACTGCTCTACCAGAAACGGATCGATGCCCTTGTTCTGGCTACTGTGGATCTGAATGGACGGAAAGTGCTGCAGTATCTGAACAGCAAAATCCCGGTAGTATTCATCGATAATATCCCGAAACTAAAGGTGCCGATTGAATCGGTTACCATTGACAACGCCAAGGCCAGTGAGGTAGCGGTGGAGTATCTGATCCGCCACGGGCACCACAGAATAGCGGCAATCGTCGGGTCCATCCAGGAGACGACAGGATATGAACGGGTTGCGGGGTATAAGCGGGCGCTGATGAGTCACGGGATTCCCGTGGATGATAATCTGATCCGGTATGGGAATTATAAAGAAAACGAAGGGTATCTTTGTATGCGGGAGCTTCTGGACAACCGCTTTCAGACTTCCTTTACCAGTGTATATATTATGTCTGAAATGATGACGTTCGGCGCGATTAAGGCGATCAGGCAGTATGGGCTGAGGATTCCGGAGGATCTGTCCCTGGTCGGTTTTGACGTTCATGACAAAGCGGGTTTGGTTCATCCGAGTATCACTACTATAAGGCAGCCGGAGGCTATGATTGGTACGAGAACCGGGGAACTTTTGCTGGAACGGTTGGCTCACATGGAAGCAGGGCAGACTTGTGAGAGGGAAAATGAGAGATTTCTGCTGGAACCCTATTTGGAAATCGGGCAGAGCGTATGGGATGTAATTTAAAATCATTTATTGGAACTATATTTTTTTCGTCTGTATTGCAAACGTTGTCAGCTGAACTTTATTTATAACGTATGGAAAAGAGGTGAAAAGTACACAGACACAGATAAAGTTCGGATAAATGGATCTGTAAATATAGAAAACAGCCAAAAAGGAGGAAAAGAAATGGAATTGGGAAAGAAAACCTGGGTGTTTGCAGACGGAGATCTCCCGCCCCAGGGAGAGGTTGAGCCATTGGGGCACGAGGCGCTGATGATTGTAAATAACGCAGAGAAGGATGCCGAGATAACCCTGGATCTTTTGTTTGAGGACCAGGACCCGAAAGAAGGGATCAAAATCAAGGTGAAATCCAGAAGGGTACACTGTTTCCGCATGGATTATCCTATTGGTGAGGAGCAATATTTGATTCCGAAAGGTCAATTCGCGGTCATCTTAAACAGTAATGTTCCGGTGGTGGCTGTATACGGGCGGCTTGACAGGCGTAAGGACATGGCATATTATCCGGTAACGGGCTTCAGTGTTTGAACTGAATTTTTATTTACCATAACTGCAAACGTTATCTGATAACGTTTGCGGAAGTATTGTTTCCCAAGTTAATCAGAAAGAGCGATGGTAAATTTTAAGAGAAGAAAGGAAGGATTAAGTATGAAAAAGTTGTTAGGTTTGGTGTTGAGTTTAATGTTGACGGTATCCCTGTGTCTGACAGGATGTTCCGGAGGAGACGAGGCAGGACAGACAGGCGGCGGGGCAGATGCCCAGAAGACGGACACAGGAAATACACAGGCGCAGGATACACAAAAAGATGCAGAACAGCTGAATATCTTTTTCGCAACCGCATTTATGACGGTGCCTTATGCGGCGCCCATGAATACGGCAATGGAGGAGTACGCGAAAGAAAATAACATCAACCTCCAGATGGTAGACGGAGAGGGAGATTCCCAGAAACAGCTGGACCAGATTAAAAACGCGGTAACCCAGGGGGTGGATGGCATTATCTACTGGCCTGCGGATGCGGCATCTACTATTCCGGTAGTTAATTATCTGGCAGAGTGCGGCGTACCCTATGTGGTTCTGAATTCGAAGGTAGACGCTTCCGTCCAGGATAAGGTTCCCGCCTATGTGGGCCTGGATTATGAGATGGCGGGAGGGATCAGCGGCGATCTGGCATTGGATTATCTGAAAGATGGGGGTAACGTGGTGGTCGTCGAGGGTGTCATGGGCACGGAGGCCCAAATCGGTTACCTGAAAGGATTTGAAGACAAAATTGCACAGAATGACAAGATCAAGGTTCTTGCGAAGCAGTCCGCAGAGTGGGATACGGCCAAAGCGATGAAGATTATGGAAGACTATATCACCACTTTTGGGGAAGAGATTGATCTGGTATACAGTGAGGACGACGGTATGTATCAGGGAATCGCGGCGGCTCTTTCCGATGCCGGCTTGAGCGACAAGATTAAATGTGTCTGCAACGGGCAGCTGCAGTTCGTGCTGGATCAGATCGAATCGGGCGTACTGTTGGGGGCCAGTTCTCAGGATCCTTCGGTGGAGGGAAGAACAGGTATCGAAGTGATGCATAAGGTGATTATGGGCGAGGAAGTCCCGGAATGGACCAAGATCGACTGCCGGCTGATTACACCGGACAATGTAAATGAATTCAACGGTTGGTAATGTGGTGTAACAGACAGGCAGGCAGCGGTGCCGGTCCAACGGCCGGCACCACTGCCCCGATCATACGGAAAAAAGCTTCACAGAACTATTTTCCGTATCACTTAAGCGCAGAGAATGCGGCACTGGAGGGAATGGTGATACCATACCTGAATTGAGCAGCAGTAAATGCGGCACTGGAGGTAACTATGGAGAGCTATGCACTGGAAATGATAGATATAGTAAAGAATTTCCCAGGTGTCAAAGCGTTGGACAACGTGACTCTGAAAGTGAAAAAAGGAGAGGTCCACGCGATTATCGGTGAAAACGGCGCGGGGAAATCAACGCTCATGAAAGTCCTAAATGGTGTATATCAGGCGGATTCAGGGAGCATTCGGATAGAAGGGCAGGAGGTAAAGATCGGCAATATTAATACAGCCAAAAGCCTGGGAATCAGTTTTGTATTTCAGGAGATTAATCTGGTCCCCACACTTTCCGTGGTGGAGAACTTCTATCTGGGAGCGCTTTTAAAGAATAAGCTGAATATGATCGACTGGCATACCATGACCCAAAACGTAAAAGAGGCACTGGAAAAGATCAATTTTACCCTGGATCCGAAGCGCCGGGTCCTGGAGCTTACGGTGGCCGAGAAACAGATGATCGAGATTGCCAGGGCGGTCTCAGGAAATGCGAAAATAATCGTGATGGATGAGCCAACCTCATCCCTGTCAGAAAATGAAGTGGAGAAATTATTTACCATCATCCATCAGCTGCGGAAACAGGGCATCACGATCATCTATATATCCCATAAACTGGACGAAATCTTTGAGATCTGCGATGAGGCCACGGTGATCCGGGACGGCAGGACGATCGATACCCGCCGGGTGAAAGATTACACGGAAGATCTCATGATCGAACAGATGGTAGGACGCAGTGTGACCATGGAGTTCCCGCACAGGACATCGAAGCCTGGGGAGGTTATATTTTCAGCCACGGATATATGCAGGAAAAATAAAATTTACCATGTGGATCTGGAACTGCGAAGAGGAGAGGTCCTGGGGCTGGCTGGCTTAGTGGGCGCCGGACGCACCGAGCTGTGTGAAACCATAATCGGCGCGGAGAAGATGGAAGCCGGGGAACTTCGGATCTTCGGCAAAAAAGCCAGAGTCTCCAATACGAGACAGGCAAAGCATAACTCGATCGGGATGGTGACGGAGGAGCGCAAGGAAACCGGCCTGGCTCTGGATTTTTCCGTGAAACAAAATATCGTGATCACCAACCTGCAGAAGATCGCCTGGAAAGGAATCTGGCTGAACGCCCGGAAGGAAGAGGCAGCGGCCCGGGAATACATAGAGGAACTGAATATCAAGACTCCGGGTATGAACCAGAAGACCATGTTTCTCTCAGGAGGAAATCAGCAGAAGGTTGTGATCGCCAAATGGCTGTTTTCCGATGTGGATATTCTGATCCTGGACGAACCGACCAGAGGGATCGATGTTGGGGCAAAATTTGAGATCTACCAGCTGATCAACAGGCTGGCCGAGCAGGGGAAGGCGATCCTGATGATATCGTCGGAGATGAACGAAATCATTGGAATGTCGGACCGGATCATCGTTATGCACAACGGTCATAAAAAAGGGGAACTTGAGAAGGACATGATCTCGGCGGAAAATGTAATGCGGCTTGCAGTGGATACGGAGGAGGAATGACAATGAACAAAAATAAAAATAAATGGCTGTCATTACTTTGTGACTATGGGCTGTTGTTCGTCCTGATTCTCATTATAGTGATCGTATCCCTGCTTTCCAAAGAATTCATGACCGTGGACAATATGACAAATATCCTTAGACAATCCGCAGTCATCGGGATTATGGCGATCGGGGTCACGGTGGTCATTCTGGCAGGGCATATCGACCTGTCCATCGGATCTACGGTGTCACTGGCCGGGGTTATCGTCATGAGCTTTGTGAACAACTATTCCATGGATTGGACCGGTATGATTCTGGCGATTCTGGCCGGCGGTCTTGTGGGACTGGTGAACGGTCTGATCATCGCGGTGATCAATGGACGTACCTGCGACAGCTTTATCATCACCTTTGGCATGCAGACGGCGGTGGCCGCGGTTGCACTGATCTATTCCGGCGGAAAATACATGTCCGGCACCGGCGGCGGGGTACACAGCCTACTGGGAAAAGGATATCTGCCGATTTTCTTCTTCCTCTTTTTTGCGGTTGTCCTGTTCCTGGTCATGAGATACACGCCGTTTGGCCGTACCGTATATTTTATGGGTGCGAACACGAAGGCGGCTAAGATGTCGGGGGTCAATATCAAATTCTATACCACGATGCTGTTCGTGATCGCCGGGGTGATGGCCAGTACGGCCTCCGTGATCTTAAGCTCTCGGGTGAATGCGGCATCCCCCACATCGGGAAAGGGATATGAGCTGGATGCGATCGCGGCGGTGGTGGTGGGAGGAACGTCACTGACCGGCGGGAAAGGCGGCATATTCAAGACGGTGCTGGGTGTCGTGATTATCGGAGTTCTTGGAAATGCGTTAAACGTCATGAATGTTACCACCTATCCCCAGATGATCATCCGCGGCTTCATCATCATTATTGCGGTTGTTCTGGATGTTTCCGGCAACAAGCTGAAGAATAGCGGGGTGAATTAGATGACCAGAACGAAAGAAATCAGAGGTTTTTTTACCAAAAACATGGTAGTCATACTGCTTCTTTTGATGATGCTGTTTATGACCATCGTAAACCGTAACTTTTTGACACTGTCCAACCTGACGAATATTTTTATTGAAATGTCTACCTACGGCACGATCACGATGGCAATGACCATCGCGATTATATGCGGAGAATTTGATTTAAGCGCTGGTGCCACCTATGCGCTGTGTTCCGTATTTTTCCTGAAGAATCTGGACACCATGGGCATCTTTCCGGCCATACTGGTGACCGTTCTCATCGGTGCGGCCGTGGGATTCGTGAACGGTTTTCTGGTAGCCAAACTGGATATCCCCGCCTTCGTAGCCACGCTTGGAAGTATGACCTATGTCCGGGGTATCGCCCTGTTCTATACGGACGGCCAGCCGGTCAGCAATGCCAACCAGGCGATCTACCAATGGGGGAATGGGAGCTTTCTTGGTATCCCTAATCTGGTGCTGACATTTTTGATCTTTGTGGTAATCACGGAATGTTTTTTAAAATTCACCAAATCCGGCCGGGAAATCTATGCGGTGGGCGGAAACCGGAAGATCGCGGAGCTGGCCGGTATTAACGCGCAAAAGAGCAAATTGCTCATCTTTGTGATCCTGGGCATCGCTGCGGGGATAGCGGGAGTGATGATTTCCTGCCGGATGGCATCTGGAAGCGCCGCCCTGTTAGGGCTGAATACATCCATGTCTGCCATCTCAGCAGTCGTGGTGGGCGGGACTTCACTGTCAGGAGGCAGCGGCAGCGCGGTGCGGTCTTTGATCGGGCTGCTGGTGATCAGCGTCCTGTTTAACGCGCTGACCCTTCTGGGAATCGGTGCCTATTATCAGCAGCTGATCCGGGGGCTGGTCGTTATTATCATCGTGGCCATCGATGTCTACATGAGCCTTAATAAGAAGGATTGAGGGAAGTGACAGGCCGGTTCCCATACGGCCTTTCAAATAACAATAATCAAAAAAAGAGTAGGAGGAAAAAGTATGTATTTTAACGCAGCAGAAACAGAAAGCAGAATTGCAAAGGTGAAAGAGATTCTAAAAGAGAACGGACTGGATGCGGCATTCGTCTATTTTGATGAGCTGAATATCGCCAACGGCTGGTATCTGACCGGCTGGTGCCCCCAGTTTGAAAAAGGGGCGGTATTAGTACCGGTAAATGGGGCTCCGATCCTCTTGGGCGGCCCGGAGAGCCAGCCGTTCGCCCTTATGTCCAGCGCGATCAAAAACACTTACTGTTTCCCGGTATTCATGGTTCCTGAGGAGGAATATCCCAATGCGACCATCATTGATTTTAAACAGCTGAACGAGGAACTAAGCGCTTCCGGCACGGTGATCAAAAAGCTGGGCCTGGTGGGAACGGAAGCACTTCCGTATCAGGTATATGATCAGCTGGTGAAGGGATTCGCCGGAATAGAGATCGTGGATTTCACCAAAGAGTATGAAGCGCTGAGAATCGTCAAATCAGCCTGGGAGCTCGATTGTATGCAGCAGGCGGCCCATATGTCAGATGTGGCCTATGACGCCATGCGGGCAAAGATCGCGCCCGGAGTATACGAGTATCAGATCGCCGCGGCCGGGGAAGCAGTCTGCCGGGACGCAGGGGCCAACAGTTTCGCCTACGGTACCATGGTGGGAAGCGGAGAACGCTCAAATGCGGTCGTACCTACTTCCTCGGATAAACAGCTGGTGGCCGGCGAGATGGTACTGTTCGGAATCGCGCCCAGATATAAGGGATATACGGCAACTTTTGGTGATACACTTCCGGTATCCGGGGAGTACACTCAAATTCAAAGGGACGGTATGATGTGGTTAAGAGATGTCCTTCAGCTGACCAAATCCATGCTGCGACCGGGTGTTTCAGGTAAGGAGATCGACGAAAAAGGCCGCGCCTATTACGAAGAGAAAGGTATTATGAAATATCTGGTGTGCCCGTTCGCCCATACCATTGGTCTGATGGAGGCGGAAGCCCCGTTTTTTGGTCCCAACAGCGAGGACATCCTGAAACCGGGTATGGCGGTGATGGTAGATGTGAGCTTTTTCGGCCATCCGCAGCTGAACGGAGCCAGAATCGAGACCGGCTATATTATTACGGAAATTGGCTGTGTGCCGTTCTCTAAGAAAATGGATGACTATTTTTCCAAAGATCTGTAGACAGACCATAAAGAGGAATGGGTAATCAGTTTCCAAGGAACTGTTTGCAACCGATCTGAACGTTAACAGCATTTATCCAATAAATCTCATAAACATAATAAATGTAATAAATATAATAAACATAAGCCGGCTGCATCATAAAAATGCAGCCGGCGTGTTATAAATAAAATCCAATTATGTATAAACAGTAACACAATATTACTTGAATCATAAAATCCGGATGATTTAAAACATAAAAAGTGTGTATTGATCACCCAATCACACCAAGATGTTCCAGCAAAATCTTAAGGCCGATCAGAATCAGGACGATCCCTCCAAAGATCTCGGCTCTTGATTTCAATTTGGCCCCGAACAAATTGCCAATAAGCAATCCGCAGACTGAAAAGACGAAAGTAACCACACCGATGAAAGAAATCGCAGGCAGAATCTCCACTTTCAGAAATGCAAAAGTGACACCCACAGCCAACGCATCGATACTGGTAGCGAGAGCAAGAATCAGCATCACCTTCAGGCCAAAAGAATCGTTCAGCTGTTCCGGACATGATCTGGATTCCCGGATCATATTAATACCGATCACAGATAGCAGGACAAAGGCGATCCAATGATCCACATTTGTGATAAGCGTCTGAAACTGCCGTCCCAGCAGATAACCGATCAGGGGCATCAGCGCCTGAAAGCCTCCAAAGTACAAGCCCACCAGAAGTGCGTGTTTCACATGGACTTTCCGGACCGAAAGCCCCTTACAGACAGAGACTGCAAACGCGTCCATAGATAAACCAACCGCCAAGATAAAAAGTTCCCAAGTTCCCATAAAAAATCCTCCTGTTCTGTTATAGACACGACAGGAGGCTCACTAGAATTTCCCATAAAAAAAGACCCACCTGTTGTGTACAGATAAGTCTCGTCATTTCATACAAAGCCAGGAATCCTCTTCCAGTATGTTGACTTTATCACGTTCAAACGCTGACTACTCCCTTATTTCTGTCCATTATAACACAGGACACCGACAAGTCAATCCATAAAATGCTAAAATGTGGCATTTCTCTTCGTCATATCGCTACAAGCGATGCACCGCACAAGAAAAGCCGCTTTCCCAAAACACCACTTCCGAAAAAAGGTTGACAACAAAGAAAACTTAGGTATAATAGTAATTACTCGAGTAACCTAAAGATACAAGGAGGTATCCTTATGGTATCAATGAAGGACATTGCGAACGCCTTGAATCTTTCAAGGTGTACGGTATCGGATATATTGAATAATAAACTGGAACACAGATCCTATAAGCCGGAGACCATTGAGATGGTGCGGATGAAGGCGAAGGAGATGGGATATGTGTCCAATAACATCGCCAGATCATTAAAAACCGGCTCTACCAGGACATTGGCCATCGTGGTCCCTCATCTGAGCAACCCGTTCTATACCCATATTATACAAAAGGTGGAGAAGCTGGCGAATAAGGAGGATTACAGCCTGATCATCTGCACGACGGAAGAGAAGCTGGATAAAGAGAATCATGTGCTGAAGATGCTGACCAGCCGGATGGTGGACGGAATTCTGATTTCCCCGGTTTCCTTCGAGGGTTCGCTTCAGAATGAATATTCTTATAAGATTGTCTGTTTTGACCGGACGATCGAAAGCGGGAAATATCCGGCGGCTCTGTTCGATAACGAGACCGCTGCCAGACAGCTTATGAGCCAGGTGATGCGCCGGGGCTGCAGCAGACCTTTGCTGTTAAACACGGCAGAGTCTGATTATACGATTCACTGCCGGATGAAGGGATACCGGGAGGTTCTAAGAGAAGCCGGCTGCGAACTGGATGACCGGCTGGTGTATTATGATATTTATGACAAAATGCAGTCTTATGAAATAATGTGCCGGATACTGAGAGACCCGGATATACAGTTTGATTCCATTATACTTGGAACCAATTTTTGTATTTACGGGGTATTGCGCGCACTGAAAGAGAGGAACGGGCCGCCGGTGCCGATCGCCGGATTTGAGGATTTCGACGGCTCCGAGGTGATGGAGGGGGATTTTATCAAGGCGATCCAGCCGGAGAAGAAGATCGGAAAGGAAGCGTTCTATATGCTGCTCCGGTATTTGAATGGCGAAAAGCCACAGGATGTTTTCCTGCAAACGGATGAAATCGAAGATCTGTTTGATGAGGACACCATGAATTAATATCAAAAGGGGACATGTCCATTTCGATTTGGGACATGTCCAATCGGAATGGACATGTCCCAAACTGGAATGGACATGTCCCAAACCGAAATGGACATGTCCCCTTTTCAGACATGATGCAGACGGAGAGTTTCGTAACGAAGCTCTTTTTTTGTTTGTAAAAATTGCACATAAAACGAGTCGAAAATTTAGATATAGTATACAAAATGCAAAAAAGGAGTTGACATATATACTCGAGTAACCTAAAATGCAAGTAAAGGTACTCGAGTAAATTACAACATCAAATTTAGTGATTAACAATCAAGGGAGGCAAAAGAATGAGTGAGCATGTCTTTTTAGAAATGTCGGACATAAGTATGACGTTTCCGGGTGTGAAAGCCCTGGACAAAGTCCGGCTGGATATCCGGGAAGGAGAAGTACATGCGCTGATGGGGGAGAACGGAGCCGGTAAATCCACATTGATTAAGATCATATCCGGAGTGCAGCAGCCGGACCCGGGGGCCAGAATCCTTATGGATGGGGAAGAAGTACAGTTTCCCAATGTCCATGCCAGCATCAAACATGGAATTAATGCGATCCACCAGGATTTGAGCCTGTTTCCGAACCTGACCGTGGCGGAGAATATTTATCTGGGGCGGTCCAGGAATGGCAAGGTGGACTGGAAGGAGTGTGACCGGATCGCTGCCGAGGCGTTAAAGCGGTTGGAAGTGCAGATGGACATTCATGAACTGCTGGGGAACTTAAGTGTGGCGAAGCAGCAGCTGGTGGCGATCGCAAGGGCGATTTCCTTAAGTTCCCGCCTGCTGATTATGGATGAACCGACCGCGGCCCTATCCTTCAGCGAAGTGCGGATGCTCTATGAGATCATACGCAAGCTGAAAAAAGAAAACATTGCGATTCTTTTTATCAGCCATAAGCTGGATGAGGTGTTCGAAGTATCCGACCGGGTGACGGTATTAAAGGACGGGAAATATGTGGGCTGCAAAGACATAGAAGAACTGGACGAGAGTACGCTGGTGCAGATGATGGTGGGCAGATCTGTAACCTATGAGGCCTTGAATCAGGAATCCTATGCGGCGGAGAAAATCCTGGAGGTTCGGAATATTTCCAAAGAGGGAAATTTTAAAGATATCTCGTTTACCTTGCATAAAGGTGAAATTCTGGCCTTTACCGGCCTTGTGGGCGCCGGCAGAAGCGAGACGGTCAAAGCACTGTTTGGCCTGAACCCGCCGGATCAGGGGGAGATCCTGATACACGGACAAAAGGCGGAGCTGAAAAATGTTCCTCAGGCCATGAAGCACAAGATCGCGTTTATCCCGGAGGACCGGCATCACGAGGGGCTTATTTTGAATATGTCAATGGAGGACAATATCACCCTGTCAATATTAAACCAGATGCTGGGAAAGTCCAGATTCTTAAGCGGCCGGAAGCGGGCGGGTGTATCCAGGGAATATGTCAATACTCTGAACATCAAACCCGGCCAGATCTATAAGATGGCGAAGAACTTCAGCGGCGGGAACCAGCAGAAGATCGCGGTAGCCAAATGGCTTGTGACAAAGCCCGACATCCTGATTATCGATGAACCGACTCACGGCGTGGATATCGCCTCTAAGACAGAGATTCACAGACTATTAAAAAGTCTGGCAAAACAGGGCATGGCCATTATCATGGTGTCCTCCGAATGGCAGGAAGTATTCGCGCTCAGCGACCGGGTGATCGTCATGAGGCACGGAAGAATCGTTCATGAGGATTCCACCAGAGACGGGGACCAGAACCTGATGATGGAAAAGGCGATTCTGGGGGAGGTGAAAGCATGAAAAAGCTGTTGGAGAGAAGGGAGACCAGCGTATTCCTGATCCTGGTGGCCCTGTGCATAGGACTTACGATCTATTCGCCTACATTTTTCTCCTATACCAATATCAAAAACGTGCTGGTCAGCAACACGGCCATGGGAATTATGGCGGCCGGAATGACCTTCGTGCTGATCACGGCCGGCATCGACGTCTCCGTGGCCAGCCAGATGATGTTCTCCGCCACATGGCTTGCGCTGCTGGCAGAGACACCGTTTGGAAATCCGGGAACCATCGTTCTTGCGGCACTGCTGATCGGTCTGATTACCGGAGCAGTCAATGGGGTGCTGATTTCCAAATTCGACATCCACCCGATCATTATCACACTTGGTACCAACAGTATCTACCGGGGGATTATCCTTGTATTCACCAATGGCAGATGGTTAATGAACCTTCCCAAGTGGTTTACCGGATTTTCCAGTACGGTGTTCGGAATTCCGCTGCCGGTCGTATACGCGCTGCTGATCTTCCTGATCTCCGGTTACATACTCAAACATACGTATTTCGGCCGTTCGATCTATGCCATGGGCGGTAACCGGGAAGCAGCCAGGTATGCGGGTGTGAATCTAAAGAAAACGGTATTCCTGACCTATACATACACAGGTGTCCTGTGCGGAGTGGCGGGTCTGGTGCTGGACAGCATCCTGGGCAACTGCCAGCCCTCCGGGTCCAATGGATGGGAGATGAATGTCATAGCGGCCGCTGTCATCGGGGGAACCAACATCCTGGGTGGTTATGGGACCATCGGCGGGACAGTGATCGGAGTGCTGATGATGGGCGTGATAGAAAATGGCCTGGTAGTCGCCCATGTACCCACTTACTGGCAAAAGCTGGTGTACGGCCTGATCATTATCGTGACAGTAACCATCGACGTGCTGCGTAAGAAAAAAGCGGATTCCAGGAAGCAGATGATAGAGATAGATTAGGGAGGAAGTTTAAATGGAAAAGATGAAAAAAATCAGGCTTTCGCTGAACGGGATCGTGCTGATGGCGGCGTTTCTGGGGATTGTCATCATCGGTACCGTGGTCAATGAAAATTTCCTGACCATGAAAAATATCCTGTCGATCTTCCAGCAGATGTCGGAAATGGGAATCATGGCGCTGGGACTGACCATCGTGATCATCACCGGCGGCAATGATCTGGCGTCCGGCACCACCATGGGTCTGTGCGCGGTGGTATCCGGCCTGTGCCTGACCTCGGGTATGCCGATTCCTCTGGCATTACTGATCAGCCTGGCGGCTGCCGTGGCCTGCGGTTGTCTGAACGCGTCCCTGGTGGCGTTGATCGGGATACCGCCCATGATCGCCACATTGGGAACCCAGATGTTCTTTTATGGGGCCGCGCTGGTGCTGAGCAAGGGGAATTCCATTTCCAATATACCGCGAGAGTTTTATTTCCTGGGACAGGATAAACTGGCGGGCCTGCCGTTACAGGCGGTTATCCTGATCCTGCTGACCGTTGTGCTGGCGGTTATATTGAAGAAAAAAGTATTCGGCAAACATTTGTTTGCGATCGGAAATAATATCAAAGCCAGTGCCTATTCCGGAATCCGCACGGTAAAAGTGCTGTTCCTGGCCTATATCACCTGTTCGGTTCTGTGCTGTATTGCAGGCAATATCCAGGTATCCAGGGTGGCTACGGCCAGGGCGGATATGGGATTTTCTTTCCTGATGCCCTGTATCTCCGCGGTGGTACTGGGTGGAACCAGTATAGACGGAGGAATCGGCGGGGTTGGAGGCACCGTGGTGGGTGTGCTGATCTTCGCTATGATCAGTAACATCATGAATCTGGCGGGGATCTCTTCCTTCTGGCAGCAGCTGGCCACCGGAAGCATCCTGGTCCTGGTAGTGGTATTCAACAAGATCACGGAGAACAGTAAGCTGCGTCTGAAGAAGATGGCCGGGAAAAAAGCGGTAGGTGAATAAGAAACAAACTACATATAAATCATGAAGGAGGTATTTACTATGAGAAAAGGGATTGCATTGTTACTGGTTATGGGGATGTGCGCGGGACTGTTAAGCGGATGCGGAAAAGGGGATTCATCCGGTGAGGCAGCTTCAGGTACGGATGCACAGGTGAGTGAAAATCAGGGGAATGACTCCGGGGCTGCGAAAGATTCCGACGGATATACCATCGCGCTGATTCCCCAGCAGGTGGGGATACCCTACTTTGAGACGTCCGGGACCTGGGGACAGAAAGCGGCGGAGGATCTGGGATGTGAGGTGATCTATACCGGGCCGACGACCGGCGATGCGGCCAGCCAGGCGAATATTGTTCAGGATATGATCACCAAGGGCGTTGACTGTATCGCGATCTCACCGCTGGATGCCAGTGCCATCGAACCGGTGCTGGAACAGGCGAAGGAAGCAGGTATTCTGGTGGTTACCTGGGATTCGGATGTCAATAACACCGAGCTGCGGGAAGTCTATGTCAACTGCTGTTCGGAGCAGGTGCTGGGAGAACATCTGATGGAACGGTTCGCCCACTATATGGGCGGTAAAGGGGATTATGCGATCATCACCAGCGTATTGACCGCGCAGAACTGTTCCGCATGGGCGAAGTATGCCACAGAGTATCAGGAAGCCAAATATCCCGATATGAACCGGGTAGCCTATGAACCCTGTGATGATGACCAGTCCAAGGCTTACTCGATTACCCAGAACCTGATGACCGCGTATCCGGAATTAAAGGGAGTGCTTGGAGTAACTACTCCCGCGCCTCCGGCAGCCGCACAGGCAGTGGGAGAAGCAGGAAAGAACGGCGATGTTATCGTAACCGGCGTGGTGGAAGCATCTGCGGCAAAATCGTATCTGGAGGACGGCTCCATGCAGGAGGCCAATATCTGGCATCCCGGTAAGCTGGGATATCTGGCAGTATACACGGCGAAGACACTGCTGGACGGCGGAAAGATCGAGGATGGACAGGATGTGCCGGAGGTCGGAGTGGTAGAGGTAAAAGACGACCAGATTATTATGACGGAGTTACTGGACATCACGACGGAAAATGTGGATGAATTTGATTTCTAACCCGCGGCAGTGTGTTCCCGCGAAGCGTTTGCGAAGGCCGCCGTCCTCTCCAGGTACGGCGGCCTTGCTGAACATAAGGATACAAAAAGATAAATTTGGATACAAAAAATAAATTAAAATGGACAAAAAAAGACAGACAACTTAAAATAAAAAGATAAGGAGCTGAACTATGAGAATCAGAATAGAAGACCAGGAATTTAAGGAAAGAATCCGGAAAACGCAGGAAATGATGAAGCAGGAAGGATTGGATTTGCTTCTGGCTTATGGCAATGAAGCGGAACCACAGTATGTGAGGTACTATTCCGATTACTGGCCGTCGTTTGAATCGGCAGGTGTTCTGATAGCGGCGGAGGGGGAACCTCTGCTGATAATTGGACCGGAGAGCGGCACGTTCGCCGGCGATGTCTCCAGGATACCGAAGATACGAAAACTTCTGTGTTTCCGGGAGTCCTCCGAGCCGGAATACCCAGGAGCCAGACTGGACGATTTCCCATCGGTGATCCGGGAAGCGGCCGGTCCCAGGCCGATACATAAAATGGGAATTGCAGGTTCCTGTCTCATTACCCAGGTGATCTACCAGGCCTTGACGCAGGCTCTGCCGGAGGTGGGAAATCCAGAGCTTGTGAAAGCCGACCTGATGGTTTCGAAGATCCGGGCGCACAAGTCACCGGCGGAAATCGCCTGTATGAGGGAAGCCTACCGGATAACCCAGCTGGCCATGAAAAAGGTAGTGGAACAGATCCATGCGGGAATGACGGAGAATCAGGTGAAGGGGATCGCCATGTCCGTGATCTACCAGGAAGGCGGGGAAGGCGAGGCCTATCCTTTCTGGATACTGACCGGCAAAGGCTCCAACCAGGCGATCAGCAGGTGCCGGAATAAGGTGATAGAACCGGGCGATCTGGTTCATATACAGATCGGTACCCGTTATGAGGGTTACGCCTCCACTATGGGAAGACCGGTGGTGATCGGCAGGGCAAATGAAGTACAAAGAGGCCTGATCGAAGCGGGATTAGCCGCCCAGCGCGCGATCCTTGAGACCGCCAGGGCCGGCGTGAACGCGGGGGCGGTAAGCAAAGCCCACTATCAGACGTTAAAGGAGCTGGGGTATGACGGACATATCCTGTATGGTCCCTGCCATGGAACCGGACTGATGGAAGGAGAATATCCATGGATTGAATCCAATTCGGATTATCTGCTGGAAGAGGGGATGACCTTTTGCACCTGTGTGTATCTGGGAGATGACGAAAGACAAATCGGCATGCGGATCGAGGATGGATTCCTGGTCACTGAGGACGGTACCGAATCCTTCTCTGATTACCGCAGGGAAGTGATAGAGATTCTATAGGATAAGATGAAAAAGAAAGAAAAATTGTTATTTCCGGTAGTTTGTATTTTATTGTTTGGTCTGGGGCTGGAGACAGGCGGATTTCAGCTGTCTGTCCTTCAGATGGCAAAAGAATTCCAGATTTCATCGGCCTCTATGGGCCTCATGATCGGCGCGCAGTATGGGGCGATTATGCTTATGCCGCTGATTTTTGGAAAGCGGTCAGACCGGTGGGGGAAGAAATATGTCATACTGGGTGCCATGCTGGTATTTCTGGCAGGGTGTCTGCTGATTGTCGCGGCTCCGGGATATGGCCTGGTGCTTGCCGGGATTTTCGTACTCGGGTCCGGTTACAGTGTCTGTGAGAGCACCGCGACGGCAGTTCTGACAGACCAATTTGCAAAGAAGGCGGGCGGATATATCAGCCTCACCCAGAGCTGTTTCAGCCTGGGCGCGGTAGCCGGACCGCTGCTTGTGGATTATGGAATCCGCAGATTCGGAATGGACTGGAGGCTGACGTTTTGGATGGCGGCGGGACTGTATGCCTGTATGCTGGTACCGATGCTATGTACGCAGGTGCGGCCTCTGCAGCTAAGTGCCGGGACACCCTCCGGAAAGGAAGGGCACCGGTTCCGGCCTGATCTGGTAATGGGCTGCCTGATCTTCGCGATGGTCATCTATGTGGGAATCGAAAATGGCACCGGATATTTTGCTGATACTTTTTTGGAGCTGGATTTGCAGATTACCGGAAAAGCATCCGGTGTGATCGCGGCATTCTGGTCTGCGATGATTCTTTCCAGAATCGTTTCCGGAATCCTGTACCGGCTGAAACGCAGGCTGCTGTTGATCTGTTATACCGGATCGATGCTTCTGCTGGGCGGGTTATATTTTGTATCGGACCTGCATGTGGTTACGGTCATGTTTTTCCTGATGGGGCTATTCTATGGACCTGTATGGCCGGCCCTTATGGGCATCGCTGCAGAGGAATACCCTGAGAGAACGGGAGCGGTTACCGGTCTTATGGCCTCAGCCTGCGGAGCCGGCGGCGCATTATTTCCGGTACTAATGGGCTGGGCGCTTAACATGTTCGGCGTGCGCGCTTCCTATCTGATGATGGCCGGAATGGCCGGCCTGGCGATCGCCGCCATCCTCCGGCTATATATCCATCTGAACGGAAAGAGCGCCGGCCGGAAGAGAGGGGACTGGCACGTTCCGTCAGAAAAATAGAGAGGGGACTGGCACGTTCCGTCAGAACAATAAGCTTGCAGGTAAATCAGGGCGGAAGGGGCCTGTCCCCGGAAGTTGACTCGCGCAGGGCCGACATCCGGGGACAGGCCCCTTCCGCCCTGATTTACCTGGCCGGCCAACTTTTCTGACGGAACGTGCCAGTCCCCTCTCACATAATTGGCTTTACTGTCCGGGTGAGAACCGTTATAATAGAAAAGACTCTGTGAAATATTCCGCATGCATAAGGAGCGGAAACCAAAAGTAATGAAACATGCAGCCGGCAAGAGGAAAGGAGACAGATATGGCAAAATTAAGAAAAATGCTGGGAAGTGCAGATTCCCCTTATATTATAGCTCTTATGCGTCTGATCGAGACGCAGAGCAAGACCACCATCGCCAACTGGTGCGTTGACTATGTGACGGAACATATAGCGGCGGTCTATCAAAAAGCCTATCCAAAAGACCGCCGTCCCGAGAAAGCGCTGGAGGCGTTCCGGGATTACCAGAATGGCACGATAAAACTTCCGGACCTGAAAAAAGCAGTGGCAGAGGTAAATAATGCCGCTAAAGAAGCTAAGGATAACCCCGCGGCCCAGGCGGCGGCCAGAGCCGTGGGACAGGCAGCGGCCGCCATCTACACCCCGACCCATTCACTGGGACTTGCGTTTTACGGATCTGCCGCGATTGCCTATGACAGGGCCGGGCTGGCAGAAAAACCGGAGGTCTACGAAAAAATCGCGTCCGGGGAATGCGCTAAAATGCTGGCAGCCCTGCAGGCAGTAGCAGTAGAAAAGGAAGAAAACCCGGCAAAAATCAACTGGTATTGTTGACTGCATGTGCGGGAAAACGCACACATGGAGGTAAAAATGAAAAAACAGCTTACTACCTGGGAAAGCGCTTGTATCATCACCGGATACGGAATCGGCGGCGGTGTCATGGCTATGCCCTACCTGGCAGAAAAAAACGGAATCCCCATAAGCCTTCTGATATTGGCCGCAGCATTTGCGGCCAGCTATATCCTGCATATGATGATCGCAGAGATGGCGGTTAAAAGCGGGGATAATCCCCAGCTCATCCAGGTATTCTCCCGATATCTGTTTCAGGGACGGTTCCAGAAAGTGCTGACCATAGCTTTTTTTGTGATTATGGCCCTGGTACTGTTCACAAATCTGGCCGTCTACATATCCGGAGCCGCAGAAATTATCAATGCGGCGTTAGGAATTCCGATGCTGGCAGCCCGCCTGTGCTTCTACGCGGTGGCGGCTGTGGTGGTGTTATTCGGATTAAAGGCGGTAGGAGTCAGTGAGAAGGCCGCGGTGGTGGCGATCTTCGTGATGATCGGCATCCTGGCTGCCGCTTCCCTTCTGCAGCCGCAGCGTGGTTTGCCGATGGCACCTGGTTCCTGGAATCAGGGAATGGCATATTTCGGGATGGCCATGTTTGCCTTTTCCGCCTTCTTTTCCATACCACAGGCGGTGACCGGGCTGAACAGAGATACAAAGAAAATCAGAAAAGCCGTATTTCTGGGCCTGATGAATAATCTGGTGCTGATCATCGTAATTACCCTGTGTTCCCTGATTTCTTCAGGGGAAGTGACGGAGATGGCCATGATCGGCTGGAGTAAGGGCATCGGTGCCTGGGCCCAGGTGGTTGGATCGGTATTCATGGTTCTGGCCATGCTGACCACCTACTGGTCGATTTCCCTGGCTCTTGGAGATATCGTGCAGGAACAGATGAAGTGGGGACGGAAAGCCTGCTGGGTAGTGGCGACAGTTCCGTCATTACTGTTAACCTTTCTGCCCATCGCCGGTTTTATGGAATTCATGCGGCTGGCCGGCGGCCTGATCGCCATTCTGGTGGCGATCCTGGTGGTCCCGGCATACCGGAAGGCTTCCCGGGAAGAAGGGGAGTCCTTGCTGGGACGGTTCGGCACGACCGGGATGCAGATTTTGATTATGATCGCCTATATTCTCATGGCGGTCGGAAATGTGGTGAGTGTATGAATACGATTATGATGCAGCATTGCCTGTTTAAAGACGGCTATTTTCACACGATGGATTCGGAGACAGAATGCTACCGCTATATGGGAGTGACAGACGGCAGGATCAGCTATCTGGGAGACACCCGCCCGGGAGGATATTTTCATGAGTGCTCCCTGGAGGATAGACACGTGTTCCCGGCGCTGATAGACAGTCATCTGCATCTGCTGTATACGATGGTACTTCAGGCGAACAGCTGTGTGATCTGTGAGATCCGGGACGGCAGAGTCGTGCCGGATACGCTGGACGGCGTACGCCAAAAGATAGAGGAAGTGTGCAAAGCCCACCGGAACAAAGAGATCCTTGTGGCGAATCAATATATTGTCTCCGGGATACGGGAGGGAAGGATGCCAAACCGGCAGGAGTTAGATCAGTGGACGGACGGCAGGAAGATCGTAATCTATAATATCGACGGCCACAGCAGCAGTATGTCCACCGCTCTCATGAAAGAGCTGGGGATATATCAGGAAGGACATGACGGGACCCTTGCCGGAAAGGATCATGAATTTATCCAGGGAAAAGTGATGGAGACGATCGGTAAAGCGGTGACGCCGAAGGTATTGGCCAGGGGGGTGGCGAACTTTACAAACCTCTGTATCCAGTACGGAATCGGTACCGTATGTGCGCTGGATGGCAGCGGGGATGTGCCGGAGGATAAGCTGACCAGGATGCTGGCGAAGATCGCCTCCCATATGGAGATTGGCGTGAGGCTGTATCCCCAGTTTACCGATCTTGACCAGGCGCAGCAGTACCGCAGGTACCAGAGAACACCCCGGATCGGCGGCTGCGGCGTATGGGAAATGGACGGGTCCGTGGGTTCCCACAGCGCAGCGTTCTATTCTCCATACCGGGATACGGGAGCGCAGGGAGAGTGTTATTACACACAGGAGCAGGTCAGCGAAATGCTGCGAAAAGCCGATGAGGCCGGATACCAGGTCAGCAGCCACGCGATCGGGGAGGCGGCCATCGACCGGGTGTTGGATGGATATGCCGGTTTTCAGCCGCAGCGGATGCACCGTGTGGATCATTTTGAATTTCCCACACCGGAAGCTGTGCGTAGAATCTGCAGCAGCAAAAATCTGGCAGTGACCGTACAGCCCGGATTTTCCTGGATAGACCGGCACTATCTGAAGAGTTATGAACAATACCTGCCGGAGGCACTGATACAGCAGCAGGTACCGCTTCGCACGCTTGCGGAGCACGGGGTATGCGTATGCGGTTCCAGTGATTCTCCGGTGCAGGAGATTAATCCGTTTGATCAGATGCTTGGAATGATCGATTTTTATCTGCCGGAGGAATCCTTAACCATGTATCAGGCGCTGTGCACTTATACGAAGAATCCTGCGGTCATGCTGGGGGAAGAGAGGGACCTGGGGACGCTGGAGGTTGGGAAAAGGGCTAATTTTCTGGTCTCAGACCAGAATCTTCTGGAGCTTAACCGTCATACAATAGGAAATGTGCAGATCCGGCAGCTTTACCTGGACGGGAAAGCATGCAGAAGAAAAAAGGGATCAGTTGCGGAGTTCCTGGCTATGATGGCCGGACCGGGACATAAGATCTGACTTCTCCTTATGGATGGACGGGGAGGTCAGACGAACGGGAGAGATCGAACGAACAGGGAGGACAGCAAAATCCAGAAATAATCAGGATAATCTGACAAGTAGAAAGGCAGGAAAACCCAACAGAAAGGCAGGAAAACCCAACAGTAAGACAGGAGAACTCAACAGAAAGGCAGGGAATCGTATGGAATGCGCGGAGGAGTTAACGAATATAAACCAGAATGAGGGAACGGAGGATACGTCAGCTGTCCTGGTGAACGGATACCGGGTACGGCCGGGCATGTATCTGACGAACGGGGCGACCGTCACCCTGGGAGGTGTCTGTTTTACGATTCATTCCAGAGGAGCGGTCTATTGTGAGCTTGTTCTGTTTCATCCGGAGGAAGAGGAGCCCTATGCGGTAATCCCGTATCCGGAATGTTTTCGGATCGGGAATGTCTATTCCATGATCGTCTACGGCATCGACCCGGACCAGACGGAATACGCCTATCGTCTGGACGGACCGTATCAGCCGGAAAAGGGGCTGCTGTTCGACAAAACCAAGCTGATTTTAGACCCTTACGCCAGACTGGTGGCCGGCCAGCATATCTGGGGAAAGTGGGAGCCTTACGATAGGCGGAAGGCATTCCGCGGGAAAATCGTCCACAATTCTTTTGACTGGGGGGAAAATGACCAGCCCCACCTGGATTTTAAAGACTTGATCATCTATGAGCTCCATGTCCGCGGTTTTACGAAGCATCCGTCGGCAGCGGTAAAAAATCCCGGTACATTTGAAGGTATCCGGGAGAAGATCGGATATTTCAAAGAGCTGGGGATCAACGCGGTGGAGCTGATGCCGATCTTTGAGTTTGATGAATGCCGGGACGACCGTATGGTAAATGGAGAACGGCTGCTGGATTACTGGGGATATAACACCGTATGCTATTTTGCCCCCAACTCCAGCTATGCCTGTGCGGCGACCTATAACGGTGTGGACGATGAGCTTAAGACCCTGATCCGGGAGCTGCACGAGAATGGAATCGAAGTGATCCTGGACGTGGTGTTCAATCACACGGCGGAAGGCAATGAAAACGGCCCCTATATCTCGTTTAAGGGACTGGATAACAATATCTATTATCTTCTGACCCCCGAAGGATATTATTATAATTTCAGCGGCTGCGGCAATACCTTAAACTGCAATAACCCGATCGTGAACGACCTGATCATCCAATGCCTGCGCTACTGGGTGACGGCTTACCGGATCGACGGCTTCCGGTTCGACCTGGCCTCTATCCTGGGCAGAAATGAGGACGGTTCCCCCATGAGCAAACCGCCGCTACTGGAGCGGCTGGCCTATGATCCGATCCTGGGGAGCGTCAAGCTGATCGCGGAAGCGTGGGACGCGGGCGGACTATATCAGGTGGGCAGTTTCCCATCCTGGGGCCGCTGGTCGGAATGGAACGGAAAATACAGGGACGACCTGCGGCGGTTTCTGAAGGGCGACCCGGGACTTCGGGACGCGGTGGCCCAGCGGATCATCGGTTCCCCGGATCTGTATGATCCGGCCTACAGAGGAGATGACGCTTCTGTGAACTTCCTGACCTGCCACGATGGATTTACCCTGGCAGACCTGTATTCCTATAATCAAAAGCACAACGAGGCCAATGGCTGGGACAATACGGACGGGGATAACAACGGCAACAGCTGGAACTGCGGGACAGAGGGAGATACCGATGACAGCGCCGTGCTGGCGCTTCGAAGGAAGCTGATCAAAAACGCAGCCACGGTTTTGCTGTGCAGCATGGGAACGCCGATGCTTCTCTCCGGGGATGAATTTGGCAACAGCCAGCGGGGCAATAATAACGCCTACTGCCAGGACAATGAGATATCCTGGCTTGACTGGACAGATCTTGAGAAACACGCGGATATCTACCGGTATTTCACGAACATGATCGCTTTGCGCAAGGCGCACCCGATCCTCCGAGATCAGAGCAGGGCGGCTGCCTGCGGTTTCCCGCCGACCAGTTTTCACGGGACCTCGCCCTGGGATCTGGACCATTCCGAAGATGAGCGGGTGCTCGGTGTCCTGTTCGCCGGCAGGGATGAGCAGGACACGAAGGATGATATCCTGTATCTGGGAATGAATATGCACTGGGAAGCGCATGAAGTGATACTTCCGCAGCTGCCGGAGGGCCTTTCCTATCGGGTGATAGCGGATACATCCAAGGGGCCGGGGCAGGACTTTATGGAAGAACCTTCGTTAAGGCCGGTTGTGGAAAGGCAGTCCGTTAGGATTGAACCCAGAAGTATCCTGCTGCTGGAAGGCTTCTGAACGGCAGAAGAATAAACGGATCGATCAAACACATCATTTGCAGGAAGCTTATGAGTTTGGCAATAATATATATCAAAATGAATGAATTATAGTACAATTGGATGGACTTACTAATTGTTATAATAGAAGCATGTAAGGAAAGAATAAGCAGGAGGGAGAGAATATAAGATGAAACAGGTAATTGTAAAAGCTCCATGCAGGGCTTAACCGGGCAGTATTGCATGGAGCGATATAGGTAGTGTCCGGGCAGGCTTTGCATTCTTAATGAAACAGCTGTTAAAAAATTAAGGAGCAATAGCCATGAAAGGACAAAAATTTAATAAACATCAAACAGGATTAACCCACTTTATCCTGCTATGGATCAGTCAGGGTATCTCGGAGCTTGGTAGTGCTATGACCAGCTATGCGCTGGTACTATGGGCTTACCAGCAGAAAGGAACCGCCATGAGCACGGCGTCTATGGCGTTCTTTTCCTACCTGCCCTACGTGATGATCAGCTTCGCCGCGGGAACGCTGGCGGACAGATGGAAGAAGAAAAACATCATGCTGGTCTGTGACACCATAGCGGCCGCAGGAAGCGGCACGATTCTTCTGCTGCTGTGTACAAGCAGCTTACAGCTGTGGCACCTGTATCTGATCAATCTGCTGATCGGATGTATGAATGCGTTTCAGCAGCCGGCCTCCATGGTAGCGGTGACCCTGCTGACACCGAAAAAATACTATTCCAATGTGAGCGGAATGCAGGCGCTGTCCGCTTCGTGCGTCACAATCCTGCAGCCGGCTCTGGCGACGGCCGTGATGGCATTCGGCGGGCTGCGGGCGGTTCTGGCGGTAGATCTGATCTCATTTGCTGTGGCATTTCTCACACTGGCCTTCCTGATCCCCATACCTGAGATCCCAACAGAGATACCAGCTGCCCCAACAGAGATACCGAAGGCTCCAACTACAAAAAAAGCCAAGAAAGAAGGATTCTGGAAGGAAAGTATGGAGGGCATCCGCTATCTTAAAAAACGCCGCGGAATCTGGAAAATGATTCTGTTCTTCGCCCTGGTCAATCTGTTAGCCTCCATGGGAGGAAATGCGCTGATGCCGGCCTTAATCCTATCCAGAACGGCGAACAACACCAAGATTCTGGGGGCTGTATCGGCCTGTCTGGGATTTGGAACGCTGTGCGGCGGCCTTCTGGCCACCTTTGCGAAGCTGCCGGGCAGCCGGAGAAAAACGATCTTCTGGTCCTGCGGGCTCTCCTTCCTGGCGTGTGACGTGCTGTGGGCGGTCGGCAGAAATCAAACCATGTGGTCGCTGGCGGCCTTTTTAGGAAATTTTCCGCTTCCCTTATTAAACGCCGGCATGTCCAGCGTAATGCGGGAACAGATACCGGTTAAGATGCAGGGACGTATATTTTCCGCACAGGCGACATTCCAGTTTTTCACTATACCGGCGGGTTATCTGCTGGGTGGAATCCTGGCGGACTACGTATTCGAGCCATGGATGGCTTATTCATCCCCTATCCAATCACGAATAAGTCTTTTGGTAGGCAGCGGAAAAGGTTCCGGAATCGCTCTGATCTTCCTGCTCACAGGACTCACAGGATTCTGTATCAATATGGCGGCCCTGAAAGACCGGGATTACCTGGAGCTGGACCGGCAGCCGGAAGAGTCCTGAAGTATACCTGAAGTAAAAAGGAGGAGCATTCCTTATGATACGAAAGCACCTATATGTCATGGGCAGAGTACAGGGAGTCGGCTTCCGATTCTTCGCCCAGCGAAACGCCGCCGCCTTCCACCTGAGCGGTTATGTTCAAAATTTGGACAACGGCATGGTGGAACTGGAAATCCAGGGAGAACCGGAAGATGTCGAAAAATTCCTGCTGGCGGTCAGCCGTGGTACCACCTGGATTCAGCCGGAGCGAATCTGGCAGGAGGACATGCCGGTGGTGTCGGAGAGCGGGTTTTATAGAAAAGGCTGATGCAGACTGGGGAGGAGTTAAGCAACTGTAAAAAAATCTTCTCAGGGCTTGCAGGATCTCGCATTTAAGGTTATGATGGAAAATACAAAAAAGTCAGCAGTGACAAAAAAGATATGAGGGATAGAGCGGTGAACTACAGAGAACAATTAAAAGACAGACAGAGAATCGTAATCAAAATAGGGACTTCTTCCTTAACGCACCCCACGACCGGTAATCTGAATCTGATCAAACTGGAAAAACTGATCCGGGAGCTGGTGGATCTTCGCAATCAGGGAAAGGATATCATACTGGTCTCCTCCGGAGCGATCGCGGTGGGGAAGAAAGCGGCGGGCTTAAAGGAGCGGCCGGACCGGATCGCACAGAAGCAGGCCTGCGCGGCGATCGGCCAATGCCGGCTGATGATGACTTATCAGAAGCTGTTCGGTGAGTATAACCAGATCGCCGCCCAGATCCTGATGACAAAGAATACGATGCTGGAGGAAGCCACCCGGGTGAATGCCCATAATACGTTCCAGGAATTGCTGAATATGGGAGTGATACCGATTGTCAATGAAAATGACACGGTTTCCACTTATGAGATGCGTTTTGGAGATAATGACACGCTGTCCGCGATCGTGGCGGCTTTGGTGGAGGCGGACCTGCTGATCCTGCTGTCTGATATCGACGGGCTTTTTACCGACGATCCCCATAAGACCAGCAAGGCTACGTTTATCGATATGGTGGAGCATATGGATGAGCGGCTGATGCAGATGGGGAAGGCGTCTACCGGTACGAATGTAGGGACCGGCGGTATGGCCACCAAACTGACAGCGGCCAGGATCGCTACGGAGTCCGGGGCCGATCTGGTGATCGCTAACGGGAAGGATGTCCATGTGATACATAGAATAATGGAAGGAAAACAATTCGGCACGTTATTCGTAGCCCACAGAAAAGAGGAGTTTTCTCTTGCGGACTATGTGGAGGCCGGTTACTAGGTGACTATAATATGGATGAGGCAAAGATAGGCAGAATCAACGAGCTATACCGGAAGTCTAAGGCGGAAGGGCTTACACAAAAGGAATTAAAGGAGCAGGCGGCGCTTCGGCAGGAATACCTGGAGGCGGTCCGCGGGAACCTGCGGGGGCAGCTGAACAATATTTCGATCCAGGAAAAGGACGGCTCTATCACAGATCTGGGTGAGAAGTATGGCAGAAAAAAAGGTCATTAGACAAACCATATTAAAGAGCAGAGAGCAGATGCCGGCAGAGGACTGGCGCCGGTTCAGCGACCGTATCTGTGCATCGGTGACGGAACTGCAGGCGTACGGGCAGGCAAGGTGCCTGCTGCTGTACGTGAACTTCGGCAGAGAGGTGGATATGCGGCCCCTGTTCGAGGATGCGTGGAAGAGGGGAAAGTGCACCGCAGTGCCGAAGGTTCTGGGGGATGGACGTATGGAATTTTATGAGATACGGGATTTCCGGGAACTGCGGCCGGGCTTTAGAGGAATCCTGGAGCCGGTGGAAGGGACGATGGTTACTCCGGAGGAAGGAGTATTTATGATTATGCCGGGCGTGGCTTTTGATCAGGAGGGCGGCCGGATCGGTTATGGGAAGGGATTCTATGACCGGTATCTGGCGTCACATCCCAAACTTTTGAAGGCTGCGGTCAGTTTTGAGAGTCAGATTGTGCCGCGGGTGCCGGCGGGTCCTTATGACAGGAAGCCGGACTGGCTGATTACCGAAGCCAGGACGATACGGATAAAATAAAAAAATATGAATTTACTCAGAAATACGGAAATGTATTTACTCAGAAAAAGGAGGAGCCCAGATGAAATTAATGGAAATCGGACAAAGGGCCAGAACTGCGGAACCTGTTCTGCGTATCCTGTCGATCGATAAGAAGAACCGGATACTGGAGAAGGTAGCGGCGGCATTGACTGCGCAGCAGCAGAAGATTTTAGAGGCCAATGAACTGGATGTGGAAAATGCGAAAGCGGCTGGTATGAAAGCCGGGCTGGTAGACCGGCTTTTGCTTACGCAGGACAGGATCGCGGGAATGGCGGAAGGGCTTTTGCAGCTGGTGAAGCTGGAGGACCCCATAGGAGAAGTGATTTCCATGAAACCGCGGCCCAACGGGCTGCTGATCGGGCAGAAGCGGGTTCCGCTGGGGGTAATCGGTATTATCTACGAATCCAGGCCCAATGTGACCGCCGATGCGTTCGGTTTGTGCTTTAAGACAGGGAATGTGGTGATCTTAAGGGGTGGAAGCGACGCGATCCATTCCAATATGGCCATTGTTGCCTGCATTCGGGAGGCATTGGAGGACGGAGGGATTCCCGGGGATGCGATCCAGCTGATCGGGGATACCAGCAGGGAGACGGCCGCTGCCTTTATGAAATTGAATCAGTATGTGGATGTGCTGATCCCCAGAGGAGGCGCGGGGCTGATCAGGACTGTGGTGGAGCAGAGCACGATACCCGTGATCCAGACCGGAACAGGAAACTGCCATATCTACGTAGACGAATCGGCGGATCTTGAGATGGCGGTGAATATCGTTAACAATGCGAAAACCCAGAGAATCGGTGTCTGCAACGCGTGCGAATCCCTGGTGGTACATGAGGCTGTGGTGGATCAGTTCATGCCCGTATTAAAAAAGAAACTGGCTGAGAAGAATGTGGAAATACGCGCGGATGAGCGGGCGCGTCAGGCCGAGCCTGACTTAGCCTGTGCCACCGAGGAGGACTACGGGACAGAATATCTGGATTATATCATCAGTGTGAAGACCGTGTCCGGAATCGATGAGGCGATTGCCCACATCAATAAATATAATACGAAGCATTCTGAGGCAATTATCACCAAAGATTATCACAATGCCCAGAAATTTTTAAATGAGATCGACGCGGCGGCTGTCTATGTCAACGCGTCCACCCGGTTTACCGACGGCTTTGAGTTCGGTTACGGAGCGGAGATCGGGATCAGTACCCAGAAGCTGCACGCCAGAGGGCCGATGGGCTTACAGGCGCTGACCACTACGAAGTTTATTATTTATGGTGACGGGCAGATCCGCGAATAACCCCCTTTTTATCAAACCTAACTGTTAACATATGTTAATTTTTAATCATAAGTTGGAATCCTCCCACATATAATGTTTTGAAGGCCAAGCCTTACAAAACAAACGATATGTTCGGGAGGGTTCTTATTTGGTACAGTTGAATAAAACTTATACTTATGAAGAAATGATGGAACGGCTGAATGATCTGGCCGGGGACTACCGGTCTCTGATTCAGATCCAGGTGATCGGACATAGCCATGATGAACGGAAAATTCCGATGATCCGGCTTGGTAACGGAGAGAAGACGCTGATCTGCACAGCCGGGGTCCATGGCAGAGAGACGATTAACCCGGTTTTAATGATTAAGATGATCGAAGAGTACTGCGAAGCATACGAAAAACGGATAAAAATCGGTGAATATGATGTATTTGATCTGCTGAATGGCTATGAAATCAGCTTCATTCCATTGCTGAACCCGGATGGGTATGAGATCGCGCTGCATGGATTTGATCAGATCCGCAATCCGATTCTCAGGCAGGCGGCAAAGATGATGAATATTCCTCATGAGGATTGGAAATATAATGCCCGGGGAGTGGATATCAACCGGAACTTTCCATCCCGTTCCTATGTGCAGCAGCGTCCCAACGAGATGCCGCTCAGCGAGGCGGAAAGCCGGTTGCTGGTCACTGTATTTCAGACGGCTCCGTCAATAGGCTATCTGGATTTTCATTCCAGAGGGAAGATCATCTACTATTACCGGGGAGCGATGTCAGGGCTGTATAACCAGCGGCAGCGCCGGATCGCGAAACGGCTGTCGAATATATCCAAATATTCTATGGGCAAGAAGGAAGAGGAGATGCTGACCAATAATAGCGGCGGCAACACGGTTCATTATTATTCCGAATATATCGGCAAGCCTGCGATTACAGTGGAGACGGTGGAGGAGGAAGCGGGTTTCCCGCTGGACATCCGCTATCAGGAGGAAGCATGGGAGGAAATACATACCATACCGCTTGAAATTCTTCGGATTGAAAAATCAGAATCCAGAAGAAAGATGTTATATTAAAAAGGAATAGATGTTACCATTCACAGCCGTTAGAGAGGGGACTGGCATCTTTCGGCAGTAAAGTAAAACCTAACAGTAACTGCGTGGAGAAAGGGGCCTGTCCCCGGATGTTGACTGGAGTAGTTCGGCATCCGGGGGAACTGGCGCTTTTTTGCTTGTATAGGCCGGCATCCGGGGGAACTGGCGCTTTTTTGCTTGTATAGGCCGGCATCCGGGGACAGGCCCCTTTCTCCACGCAGTTACTGTTAGGTTTGACTTTACTGCCGAAAGGTGCCAGTCCCCTTTCAACGGCTGTGAACAGTAATTCTAAGAACCATTGTCTTAGATAAATTCGGTCTTAGTATATTGACAGAATGAAAAATAAATGAGATTCTGGAGAAGATCCTACAGTTTCCTGAAGTCGGAAAAGGATTCTCGAGAATTATGTTTTGCGGCAGTTAGAATCTGCTGGTTATTGAGAAAGGTGGTGGTTAGCAGACATGCATAATACCGGATTTTGTACTTGGCCTGAAGTGACAAAAAATCCAGGATTGATTGGCAGATAAATTTTGAGTAAAAATTGGGACGGAAAAAATTCGTATTTACTTTTATAGAAGGAGTTTAGCTATGCAAACTTACAAGTACATGTTAGGAAAAACACAGATTACCTATCTGGTAACGGACGAGGGAAGGACTTCTTTTGTTATGCTTCCGGCAGATGAGGCCGGCAGGCTGGCTGTTAACTGGGATTCTGAGCCGGCAGCGGCCGATGCGGCGAACGAATATAACAAAGAGTGGAAGCCGGGGTCGCTGGTGCATCTGCATCTTGGACATCACAAGCGGAGTCTGGGAAATGGTTCCACCATGAAATATTCAGAAAGTACCGACCAGCTCCGGTTTGAAAAACAGTGGGAAGAAACGCAGGACTCGCAGACCAGGATCATTACGGTTCTGGCCTCGCCGGAGCGTTATAAAGTGATACATACGCTGACCTGGACGCATGGTCAGACGGCCATTTTCTGTGAAACGGAATTTGTGAATGAGAGCGGCAGGAATATGGTGCTTGAGATGCTCAGCAGTTTTTGCTTGGAGAATTTAAGCCCTTGTCAGAAGGACTCAGACCAGACGGATAAACTGGCTCTTCACAGATTCCGCGGCGGCTGGGCACTGGAGGGAATGCATACGGCGCAGAACATCGAAGAACTGGGCCTTCAGAAAGCCTGGTGCTCTCCGTTCCCGAAAAGTGAGAAGTTCGGCTCGATCGGAAGCTGGACCACCCAGACCTATTTTCCAACGGCAGCGGTGGAGGACCGGGAACAGCAGTTATACTGGGCCGCGGCTCTGGAATATAACGCTTCCTGGCAGATGGAACTTTCCAGGGATGGAGATACGCTGTCTTTCAGCGGCGGCATCGCAGATGAGGAAAAGGGCGCCTGGTCGAAGAACGTGGGGCCCGGGGAACATTTCTGCGCACCCAGGGCATATGTGGCAGTTGTGAAGGGAGATATCTATGAGGCCTGCCAGAGCCTGACCAGGCTTGAGAACATCGCCGCGGACGCCTATGGTGAGAAGGGACTGCCGGTGATTTTCAATGAGTACTGCGCCTCCTGGGGCAATCCCACCCAGGAAAAAGTACTCCAGTTTGCCCAAACCATAAAGGGGAAAGGCATTCGGTATCTGGTCATAGACGCAGGCTGGAGCAAAGACAGTCAGGAACAGCTGGGCAATGGGGAGTGGCTGGTAGACACCAAACGGTTTCCCGATATGAAAGAGATGAACCGGAAGCTTCGGGAGGACGGATTTGTTCCCGGAATCTGGCTGGAATTCGAAGTGACAACCATGGGCTCCCGGGTGTACGAAAAAGAGTACGACTCCATGCATCTGAAGAGAAACGGCGTGGTGATCCATAACGGTCCCTATCGGACCTACTGGGATTTTACGAATCCAAAAGTGACAGACTATCTGCATGCGCACGTCATCGGTCTGCTGAAGGAATATGATTTCGGCTATCTGAAGGTGGACTATAACGGGAACATAGGCATGGGCTGTGACTGCGGCGAGAGCCTGGGAGAGGGCTTACGCAGACAGATGCAGGGGGTGCGTGATTTCTTTCTGCGCATGAAAAAGGAGATTCCGGAACTCATCATCGAAAACTGCGCATCCGGCGGAAACCGGACGGAGCCGTCCATGCTGGCCGTCACGGCCATGACCTCCTTCTCAGACGCCCATGAAGCCAGGGAAATCCCTTACATTGCCGCGAATCTGCAGAACCTGGTATTGCCCAGGCAGAATCAGATCTGGGCCGTTCTTCGAAAAGATCACACAAAGGAGCGGCTGGAGTACGGCGTGGCCGCGGGATTTTTAGGAAGGCTTTGTCTCTCTGGAGACGTCGAACAGTTGTCAGAGGATCAGTGGCAGACCATATCCGACGGGATCAGATTCTATCAGGGACTGGAACATATCCTGAAAAACGGTGTTTCCAGGATTTTCGGAAAACGCAGCGCGTATATCCGGCATCCAAAGGGGACCCAGGCGGTGGTGAGAGCAAATGACAGGGAAATACTGATTATCTGCCACGGTTTTGAGGATACGAATGAGGAGTTCAGTATTCCGATAGAAAAAGGATTTGAAGCAGCCGGCAGATATGGAAGAGATATTTTCCGTGTGGAGGAGACACAGGTAATCGTGAAAAAGATGGAGGAATGGACGGCGGGAGCGGTCTGCCTTATAAAAAAAGGATAAGGAAAATGGGGATTACAGCAACATATCTATCGGACTCCCAGGTGACTTTGTACACTTTGGTGAATGAGAATAAAATGGAATTGACGGTCTGTGATTTGGGCGCAGTCCTGTACAGGCTGGTGGTGCCGGACCGCAATGGAGAAATGCGGGATGTAGTGCTGGGCTATCAGGACCTGAACAGTTACCGGAACAATGATCCCGGACTGGGGGCGGTGATCGGGAGAAATGCAAACCGGATCAGCCATGCCTCCTTTACCCAAAACGGCCGTACATTCCATCTGGATCAAAATGAGGGCGGTAACAACCTGCACAGCGGGTTTGACCGGTATTTTGAACGGATGTGGGAGGCGGCGGCAGGAGGAACGGAAGCGGAGCCGTCTGTTTCTTTTAGGCTGCACAGTCCGGATGGTGACCAGGGTTTCCCGGGCCGGGCTGATATTCAGGTCACTTATACACTGACAGAAGAAAATGAAGTAAAGATCTCTTATCATGCGGTATCCGATCAGGACACCATATTCAATATGACGAATCACAGTTATTTTAACCTGGGTGGGCACGGCTCGGGGACAGTGGAAGATCATCTGCTGTGGATCGACGCGGATGCCTATACACCTGCGGATCAGGCCTGTATCCCTACCGGTGAGATCTGCCCTGTGGAGGGAACGGCGATGGATTTCAGGATTCCTAAGCGAATCGGACAGGAGATCTGCTCTGATGAGCAGGAATTGCGGTGGGGAGGAGGCTATAACCAGAATTTCGTGCTGAATGAGCCGGGCAGCGGGAAGCCGTTTGCCTTATTGGCCTGCCAGGAGAGCGGTATTTCCATGGAAATGGTTACCGACCTGCCGGGGGTTCAGGTATATACGGGAAATTATCTGGACGGGGAGATCGGGAAAGGCGGCTGCCGGTATGAGAAATGGGCCGGTGTCTGCTTCGAGACGCAGTACTTCCCGGACACGCCCAATAAGCCCGTATTTCCTGCCAGTTTCGTAAAAGCGGGTGAGATATATGAGACGGCCACTCTCTATAAATTTTACATACATGAATAAGTGTATAAATACAAGTTACCTGTGTTATGTGTTTCTTAGTAAATTTGCCTTAATTTCAGGTCCTTTTTCAGAAATAACAATAAATAACAACAAAACCTAAAATACTCCAATTCCTTTCCTGTTTTTTCTATAATGGACATAGTATTTCATGAAATGACTCTGAAATACAAATAAAACAGATATGAAATAGCGGGAAAGGAGGATTTTTATGAAGGATGCGGATTCCAAAGGTCTTAGAAAACATGGAAGAGAAATGTGCCGACGCTTGCTCAGACGCACCTTTACTGTATTAGTAGCCTGTGCCATGATAAGCAGTACGATGTTAACAAATTTGCAGGTTGCCTATGCGGGAGAAAATGTGAATAAGACGGAAGGAGGAGACATAGACGGGCCAGAGCAAATGCCGCAGGAATCCCAGGACGGTGTCCAAAACGTATCAGACGATATGGCTTCCACGGACGCGCAGGTAACGGCGCAGCCAGGAGACGAACCTCAGGCGGCCGGAACACCAGATCCGGCGAACGGGCCGGAAGCGACGGAATCACCAGCCCCGGGAAACGGACCGGAAGCTACGGAATCACCGGCTCCGGCGGATAACCCGGAAGCTGCGGAATCACCGGTTCCCGGGAGCGTACCGGAAGCGCCGGTTCCTACAGATACACCAGAGCCGACGGATACCCCGGCACCAGATGGAACGGCACCAAATGCGGATAACACAGATGCGGACACACATTTGACCATTACAGAATTTAGTAATTGGAATCCGGATACTATTTGCGAAGTAAAATTTAAAACACGGATATCGGATCTTGGTTTACCCGAAACACTGGATGCTTTGGTAACCTCCGCGCCGCAAGATGCGGATACGGAACAGACCGGGAATGATACCACAGAACCGAACACGATAAAAATTCCGGTTCAGTGGAACGGTGATCATTATGACGGCACAGTACTGGGAGACTATGTCTTTCAGGCGAGCCCGGCAGAGGGTTATCTTGCGGAACAGAACCTGACGCTTAAGGAAGGTTTACTTTTCCCCGCTGCGACGGTGCGGGTAGTGAGCGCGGGACCGGTCGTTCTGGAATCGGACCTGGGCGTAACGGTAACGGCGGATAACGAGGAGATCGTCGATCCCGATACCAGCTTAAACGTGGAAAAGAGCCAGGTGGCGGATGAGGTCCTGCAGGAACTGGCCGAAAAAGAAGAAAATATCAGCTATGACAATATGGCCTATCAGAACCTGGATATTTCCCTTGAGATAGACGGGGAACAGGTTCAGCCCGAAGGTCAGGTGGAGGTATCCATGGAGATCCCCGAAGGTATGGCGGAGGAAAATTTTGCCGTATATCACCTGGCGGATGATGGAACACTGACCAAAATGGAAGGCCGGGTCGAGGATGGCAAATATATTTTCCAGACCACCCATTTTTCCGAGTATCTGGGGGTATCTACGCTGAATGTTTCAGGCCCGGTTACGACCTATAGCGAACTGACCGCAGCGATCTCCGCTGCAAATTCCGGGGATACCATCACGATTCAGGGAGAAATCCCCCTTTCTTCAAATCTGAGCATCAGTAAGAATCTGACGCTGACCGGCGGAACGATCTACAGAAGCTCGAGCGGCGGGAAGATCACTATTTACGGAGACGTGATTCTGGATGGGATTACGATTGACGGGAAGGGGATATCTTCTTCATTAAAACTGATTCAAGTGTTTCCGGGCGGAAAATTAGTCATTGATCAGGGGACAGTTATTCAGAACCAGATGTCCACCGAAAGCGGCTGCTCAGCTCTATATATCGGAGATGATACGGACGCGGGGAATGCTGCGTGTGTTATGGTGAACGGAAGTATTGTGAATAATACATGCGGAGCCCAGGGCGCCGGTATTCTCATTAAAAAAAATGCAACTTTCCACATGCAGGGCGGAGTTATCTCAGGAAACCGTACAACTAACGAAAGCAACAATTATTCGGGAGCCGGTGTTTATAATCTTGGTAGCTTATATCTGGAAGGCGGGCGCGTCAGTGATAATCATGCGGCTGGATGGGGTGGTGGAATTTATAATACCTCACTCGCGAAAACCTTTGTTATGACCGGCGGCATCATCGAAAGTTCCAATACCGCTACAAAGGGGAGCGGAGTATTCCACAGTGCACAGAACGAGGCCAGTGCGGAATTCCATATTTCAGGAAACGCACAGGTAAACGCAGAGATTTATCTTGATTATAATAGCGGCACTGCGGATAAGTTTGCCTATCTGGATGGCCCTTTGAATTATACGATTACGATCAAGCCGTTAAATTATGCGGAAGGCAAAGTAATCGCCAAAGTTTCGGATACGATTAAGGATGAGGCCGCAGTTAACAATATTCTCAACCAGTCGATCAAGAAAATTACGGTACCGGTAGTGGGATCGGGTTCGACTGCTTCTGTGTGGTATACATACCTGGACACGGCTGATCATTCCATTAAAATTACCCAAAATAAACCGGATTACAAAAAAGATCAGGTGTATGTGGATGGCCAGAACGGAAGCGACAGCACGGGAGACGGAACGAAAGATAACCCGGTACAAAGCTTTGACAAAGCCAAAGATTATCTGGATCATAACGGAACCATTATCGTGAAGGATCCGATCATCGTAGACAACGATCAGACGTGGGAATTACCGTCAGATGTCTATGGCGACGATTCAAAAGTGGTCATTGATACGGGCAGCGGGGAACCGGTGGTGGTTGTGAAACCCGGCGGAACCCTGAATCTGGGTGATATCGTGATCCAGAATCCCGAAGGCGATACGGTTATCGTAGTGGAAGGCGGAACGCTTAACACCAGCCCGGATACGACCCTGACCGGAAAAGACGGAACCGGAGTAGTGGAACATGTGCTGGATGTAACGGCGAAACTGTCCAATATTACTCATAACGGCCCGCGCTATGTTAACTCCGGGGAAGCTTACAGTACGACATTGACGCCGGAAGCAGGCTATGGACTGCCGGATACGATTACGGTATTGATGGGAACTGTGCTGCAAGAGGGAACCGGATACACCTATGATAAGACGAGCGGTGTGGTATCGATCACTTCCGTTACGGATTCTGTCTCGATTACCGCGTCCGGAAAACCGATACCGGTACAGCTGACAGCAACTGCAAACAACATAACGGGTAAAGTCCAAAAAGCCATCACTCCGGTAGAGCTTCAGGTGACGGGAGGAAGCGGAAACGCGGAACTCAGTATCTCAGAAGGTACGCTGCCGGCGGGACTCGCACTGGAGAATAACCAGATCGCCGGTACGCCCACAGAAACCCAAACGGGTACTGTGACGGTACAGGCCGCAGACGCCAACGGAACGACTGCCGCGGTTCAGATCAACGTGGATATTCAGCCAAACCATGGAGAGATCACCGGTAGGATAGCGGATGTGAATGGCCTGCCGCTGAATGGAGTCCAGGTAACATTAAAGGATGGCAGCGATCAAACGATCGCCAGCACTGTAACAAATGCTGCCGGAGATTACAAAATGTCCAATCTGCCTGACGGAAGCTATACACTTACCGCACAAAAAGACACGGTTAGTAAAAACAGCTCCATTGATATCAGCAATGACGGGGCAAATGTAACGGGCGACCGCAATTTTAAACTGCCGGTGGGCGGCGCGGACTTAACCGGAACGGTTACGGATGTGAACAAGCAGCCGGTAGAAGGAGCGGAAGTTGTAATCAAGGACAGCCAGGGAAACGAGCTGGGCCGGGATACGACAGACAGCAACGGGGATTACACGATTCCCAATGTACCGGACGGAAATCATGATATCACCATTGTGAAGGATGGAAAGACCGAGACCGGAAAGGTCGAGATCAAGGACAACGGCAAGGATGTAAGCGGAACCGGAGATGTGCAGCTGCCGGTAGGCGGAGCTGATTTAACCGGAACGATCACAGATGTGAACAAGCAGCCGGTGAAAGATGCCCAGGTTGTGGTAAAAGATGAAACCGGAAAAGAGATAGGCCGTGATACGACAGACAGCAACGGCGAGTATACAATCCCCAATGTGCCGGATGGAAAATACGATGTGACCATTGAAGCAGATGGAAAGACCGAGACCGGAAAGATAGAGATTACCAATAACGGTCATAATGTGAGCGGAACCGATGATGTACAGATGCCGACAGGCGGTGCGGAGTTAAGCGGTACGGTAACAGATGTGAACGGTAATCCGGTTGAGGGCGCGGAAGTGGTAGTAAAAGATCACACCGGTAACGAACTGGGGCGCGATACAACAGACGTCAACGGGGACTATACGATCCCCAATGTACCGGATGGAACCCATGATATCACGATCGAAAAAGATGGAAAGTCTGAAAGCAGCCAGGTGGAAATCAGCGATAACGGACACTCAGTAACCGGTGGTGGTGACGGCCAGATTCAGGTGGGCGGAGCCGACGTAACCGGAACGATTACGGATGTGAACAAGCAGCCGGTAGAAGGAGCGGAAGTTGTAATAAAGGACAGCCAGGGAAACGAGCTGGGCCGGGATACGACAGACAGCAACGGGGATTACGCGATTCCCAATGTACCGGACGGAAATCATGATATCACCATCGAGAAGGATGGAAAGACCGAGACCGGAAAGGTCGAGGTCAAGGACAACGGCAAGGATGTAAGCGGAACCGGAGATGTGCAGCTGCCGGTAGGCGGAGCTGATTTAACCGGAACGATCACAGATGTGAACAAGCAGCCGGTGAAAGATGCCCAGGTTGTGGTAAAAGATGAAACCGGAAAAGAGATAGGCCGTGATACGACAGACAGCAACGGCGAGTATACAATCCCCAATGTACCGGACGGAAAATACGATGTGACCATTGAAGCAGATGGAAAGACCGAGACCGGAAAGATAGAGATTACCAATAACGGTCATAATGTGAGCGGAACCGATGATGTACAGATGCCGACAGGCGGTGCGGAGTTAAGCGGTACGGTAACAGATGTGAACGGTAATCCGGTTGAGGGTGCGGAAGTGGTAGTAAAAGATCACACCGGTAACGAACTGGGGCGCGATACAACGGACGTCAACGGGGACTATACGATCCCCAATGTACCGGATGGAACCCATGATATCACGATCGAAAAAGATGGAAAGTCTGAAAGCAGCCAGGTGGAAATCAGCGATAACGGACACTCAGTAACCGGTGGTGGTGACGGCCAGATTCAGGTGGGCGGAGCCGACGTAACCGGAACGATCACGGATGTGAACAAGCAGCCGGTAGAAGGAGCGGAAGTTGTAATCAAGGACAGCCAGGGAAACGAGCTGGGCCGGGACACGACAGACAGCAACGGGGACTATACGATCCCCAATGTACCGGACGGAAATCATGATATCACCATCGAGAAGGATGGAAAAACCGAGACCGGAAAGGTCGAGATCAAGGACAACGGCAAGGATGTAAGCGAGACCGACGACGTGCAGCTGCCGGTGGGCGGAGCTGATTTAAACGGAAATATCACGGATGTGAACGGTAAGCCGGTGGAAGGCGCCGAGGTCGTGGTAAAAGATGAAACCGGAAAAGAATTAGGCCGTGATACGACAGACAGCAGCGGAGATTATACGATTCCCAATGTTCCCGATGGAACACATGATGTGACCATCGAAAAAGACGGAAAAACCGAAACTGGTAAAGTAGAGATCACCGGCAACGGCCAGAATGTAACCGGAACCGACGATGTGCAGCTGCCGGTAGGTGGAGCGGATGTTGAAGGTAAAGTCACAGATGTAAACGGCAAACCGGTCGAGGGAGCCGAAGTAGTGATCAAGGATCAGGGCGGAAAAGAATTGGGGAAAGATACGACAGATGCCAACGGCGATTATCAGATTCCCAATGTGCCTGATGGCAGTCACAGCATTACCATCGAAAAAGACGGTAAGACCGAGAACGGTTCGGTGGATATCACCGAAGGAGGCCAGAAGGTAGAAGGAGACAAGAACGCCCAGATACAGGCAGGCGGAGCCAGTGTGGAAGGAACCATAACCGACAAGGACGGGAACCCGATCAGTGATGCGGAGGTAACCGTAAAAGATGAAAATGGCAAGGAGCTGGGCAAAGATATAACAGACCAGAACGGCCATTACGAGATAACCAATATCCCGGACGGGGAGCATTCTCTGACGGTGGATAAGGATGGAAAAGCCAATACTTCCGAACTGAAAGTAGAAGGCGAGAAAGTAACTGAAGTAAATGGACAAAAGGGTGAGAAGCCTGACATCAGCACAAACCTTGGCGCTGAGATAAGCGGTACCCTGACGAATGATCAGAAGGATCCCGTCAGCGGCGCGCAGATCACGGCGAAGGACGACAAAGGGACGACTCTGGATACGGACGTGACCGATGAAAATGGCCGGTACCATATAGAGAATCTGCCGGACGGGACCATCACGGTCACTATCACACACCCCAAATATCCGGAACACAGCATCCAGGTAACCGTAAACGGCGGAAAGACAGACCTGAGCGGCGGTCTGCATATCCAAAAGGATACCCAGGTGAAAGCTGCGGAAGATGCTATCCGCGCTCTGATCGATCCCAACACCAGCAGTGAGGCCCAGATCAGCTCTGCCAAGAGCCAGATCGCGCAGGCCAAAGAACTGTACGATGCGCTGGGCGGCAAACAAAGCCAGGTAGAAGATAAGCTGATTCGGAAACTGGATCAGTTAATCCGCAAGGCTGTCTCCTTAGAGGTAAGTTTAGATATAAAGACAGCGGGAACCCAGGTCGCACTTCAGGAGAACCCGGAAGATCTGATCGGATTAGTAGTCAGCTCCGAGGAACTCAATAACAGCAAATCCATCCGATTAGTCATCACAGTAACCGCTATAGCGGCGGATGCAGCGGAAAAACAGCAGATCCAGCAGGCGGCGGGCGGCAGAACAGTAGGCTCCTATTTCGACATTAGTCTGATAAAAAATATTACCTGGCAGGATGGAAGCCAGGAAAGCTTACTGGTCAGCAATGTTCCAAGAGAGATCGTATTTACCATTACGATTCCGGAAGGGATGCGGGGCGGCAGGGATTATGCCGTGGTCCGCTATCACGACGGAGTTGCGGAGGTATTGCAGACAACCCAGATCGGAGATACACTAAGATTTAGTTCCGACAGGTATTCCACGTATGCGATTATCTACACCCCGATCGAAAAGCATGATGTGCCGGATACCAAACACAACAACGATTCCCAGAGCAGCGGTTCTGACAGTCAGATTTCCGCCGCACAGACAGGGGATCAGAATCCGATGGGCCTGATGATGATGCTTAGTTTGGCAGGTCTGTTCGGTATAGCTGCAATATTTACTAGAAAAAAGATAGTCAATCGCAAATAGTATCTTAATCAAAAGGGGACATGTCCATTTCAGTTTGGGACATGTCCATTTTGATTTTTTGACGATTTGGACATGTCCCAAACTGAAATGGACATGTCCCCTTTTATCTCTTTTAGTGGTTTCTTTGACCCTTGACAAATTTCGGGCGGGTGCTTATAATAAGTCTAGTTGTAAACACAAAACATAACCGCCAAAGCGCAGAAGAGAACAGTAGGATATGAGAACCATCCAGAGAGAGGCGTGAATCAGCTGGAAGCGCCTTATGGGGAAGGTATCTGAATACCATCTCGGAGCGGCCTTAATACGGCACGGTGACCCCGTTATCGGTCCAAATGAAGTGGTTTTGCAAGAAACAAGAAGGGTGGAACCGCGGATCATATATAGAAGATGTCCGTCCCTTTCCGTACTGATACAGTATGGAAAGAGGCGGTTTTTTTATTTCACAGGAACACTTCCTATGAAATAAAAAACGCTACGCGGGGATCGCACTGCGGCGGAAAAGAAGATGCCGCTTGCGCGGCCCGCCGCAGGCGGAGAGTAAAGAAGGGAGATACAAAGATGATTGTAACTTTAAAAGACGGATCTAAAAAAGAATTTGAAAGCGCCGTGTCTGTCATTGATATCGCCAAAGATATCAGCGAAGGACTGGCCAGAATGGCTTGTGCAGGAGAGGTAGACGGGGAAGTTGTGGACCTGCGCACGATGATTGATAAGGATTGTAATCTGAACATCCTGACTTTCAACGATGAAGGAGGCCGCGCGGCATTCCACCACACGACTTCCCATATTATGGCTCAGGCCGTGAAGAGACTGTATCCCGGGACGAAGCTTGCGATCGGGCCTTCGATTGCGGACGGTTTTTACTATGACATGGACCGGGAAGAGCCGTTTACGGCGGAAGAGCTGGAGAAGATTGAATCGGAGATGAAGAAGATTGTCAAAGAAGATCTGAAGATCGAGCAGTTCACACTTCCCAGAGAAGAAGCCATTCAGTTTATGAAGGATAAGGATGAACCCTATAAAGTAGAACTGATTGAGGATCTGCCCGAAGGGGAGACCATCAGTTTCTATCAGCAGGGTGAATTTGTGGATTTGTGCGCCGGACCTCATCTGATGAGCACAAAGCCTGTAAAGGCATTTAAGCTGACCTCCCTGGCAGGAGCTTACTGGCGCGGCAGCGAGAAGAATAAAATGCTGACGAGAATCTACGGTACTTCCTTTACCAAGAGTGCCGATCTGCAGGAATATCTGGACCGGATCGAAGAGGCGAAGAAACGTGATCACAGGAAACTGGGGAAAGAGCTGGGCTTATTTACCATGATGGACGAAGGCCCGGGATTCCCGTTCTTCCTGCCAAAGGGCATGGTGTTAAAAAATACCCTGCTGGACTATTGGCGGCAGATACACACGAAGGCAGGCTATGTGGAGATCTCCACGCCGATCATGCTGAGCCGGAAACTCTGGGAGACGTCCGGACACTGGGATCACTATGCGGATAATATGTATACCACGGTGATTGATGAGGAAGACTTCGCCATCAAGCCGATGAACTGCCCCGGCGGCATTCTGGTATACAAATCAGAACCTCATTCCTACCGTGACCTGCCGATCCGCATGGGGGAAATCGGCCTGGTGCACCGCCATGAGAAATCAGGAGCTCTTCACGGCCTGATGCGTGTCCGCTGCTTTAACCAGGATGACGCGCATATCTTCATGATGCCGGAACAGATCAAAGAGGAGATCAAAGGCGTTGTACAGCTGATTGACGAGGTATACAGCCTGTTTGGTTTTAAATATCATGTGGAACTGTCTACGCAGCCCGAGGACAGCATGGGAAGCGCTGAGGATTGGGCGATGGCTACGGATTCCCTGAAAGCCGCCCTGGAAGAGTTGAATCTTCCTTATGTAATCAATGAAGGGGACGGCGCGTTCTACGGTCCGAAGATCGACTTCCATCTGGAAGACTCCCTGGGCAGAACCTGGCAGTGCGGAACGATTCAGCTGGACTTCCAGATGCCGCTGCGGTTTGACCTGGAGTATATCGGCGCGGACGGAGAACGCCACAGACCGATCATGATTCACCGGGTGGCTTTTGGATCGGTGGAACGTTTCATCGGAATTCTGATCGAACATTTTGCCGGTGCATTCCCTACCTGGCTCGCTCCGGTCCAGGTCAAGGTACTGCCGATATCAGATAAGTTCATCGATTACGGAACAGAAGTGCTTCAAAAATTAAAAGACGCCGGAATACGAGCGGAATTAGATACACGGGCGGAAAAGATCGGCTATAAGATCCGCGAGGCTCAGACACAGAAAATACCTTACATGCTGGTAGTCGGAGAAAAAGAGGCCGACAGTAAAACCGTGGCGGTAAGAAGCAGGGCAAATGGAGATGAAGGACCTCAGGGACTGGATGTGTTTATTCAGACCGTTCAGGAAGAAATTCATACAAAGAAAACGGCAGTTCCTAAATAATAGTTTTTATATTTAACGAAATAAGTGAGAATTCTCCCACCTCTGCAGGTGGCGAGATGAATCACCCAAAACAAGATTAACGGCAGTGGGGGACGGAGAGAAATCGGTATCCCCCATTGACATGAGGTCAAGGCACGCAGCAATAAAAGTCGTATTCTGTGAAATTACCGAGCGTGGATTGAAACAACGTATTATATAGTTTATAGCTGTGAGCACTTAGCGCCCGTATTTTGGGCGCTTTTGTGCGTCATAAAAAAGTAATATGTCTCCAGGAAGGTAAAGTAAAAAAAGTTTAGCATGCTTGGCTTATAATATTGCGATTCGATAGTTTCATGATAATGTTTTCCGTTCGGATGGAAAAGTTAACCGTTTTTTATTTGATGGATCAGATGAATTTTCCGAACATTAATTATTTTTCGATTATGTAGCAGTCAGGATAAAATCAGAGGAAAAGGCACATAATATTCCTGGAATCTATTCAAAAGGAGGAAATTAGGATGCCACAATTAGATTGTTCTGTTGACAGCTGTGTCTATAATAAAAGAGAATGCTGCTGTCGTGGTGAGATCTGTGTAGATGGAAGAGAAGCCAAAAGTTCGGAAGATACCTGCTGCCGCAGTTTTGAAGAGAAGCGTGGGGAATCTTTTTTAAGTGCTACGGAACATCCTACCCAGACGATTAATGTAGAGTGTAAGGCAACTGACTGTATTTACAACAAAGACTGCATCTGTGATGCGAGACACATCGGTATCGCCGGTTCTAACGCATGTCACTGTGAACAGACGGAGTGTGCCAGCTTCTGCTGCCACTAATCCGAATGGATTTTGACAGGGAAGAAAACTTTACTTCAAAAGTCCTCAGAATCATTTTTATGGTAAGTCAAAATTATGGTAAGTCAAAATTTGAAAAATGAATGAAAAGGAGCCGCTGCGTGTATTATGAACGCGCGGCTTCTTTTATATCATTTCATAAGAAAATGTTCCTATGTAATGAAAAAGCTCCGCGGGGATCGCACTGCGGCGGAAAGGAAGATGACTCTTATGCGGTCAGCCGCAGGTGTTTCACAAGCGTCTATTTATGAATAATAAGAATAATAAGAATGCAGGAAATTTTAATTGCGAAATTTGTTTTGTCATGATACAATTAAAGAGCAAAATGTATTGGGGTAAAACAAAAAAGGAGGAGGAAACCCTATGAAGAAAACGCGTTTGTTCTTGGTTCTGGCATTAATGTTGTGTCTGATTAGCTCTGTCGGCGCCTATATACTTCAGACAGATGGAGGGAAAGTGGAGGTGACGGAGCTCATGATTCCCGGGTCAGATGGCGCCAGTATCAGCGGCTGGATGTACAAACCGGTTGCTGCGACACAGGAAAATCCATTGCCGTTGATCATTACCGGCCATGGAAGCTACAATAATAAAGAGATGCAGGATCAAAATCTGATCGAACTGTCCAGAAGGGGATTTGTAGTATTCGCGCCGGATTCCTACCGGCATGGAAAATCATCCATCCATTCGGAAGATATGAGTGAATATACCAGTATGGTAGATACGGTGGAAACACTTTACGCATCTTTAAATTACATAGATAAAGACAAGATAGCCGTTACGGGCCATTCCATGGGTGCGGACCAGGCAAACAACACGGCCAGGTATTATATCGAACAGGAAGCAAAGGGAGAGGGAGTGAATAAAATATCCGCGGTATTAAGTGTCGGCTGTGATCCTCCCTATACCTTTTATGAAAGGGAAGATAGGAAGGAGCCGATACCGATCACCGTGGATTATGGTGTCATTGCTGCCAAGTATGATGAATGGTTTTTCCGGCAGCCGGACGTAGATAATAATCCGGCTCGGCTTTTGGAGAGCGAAAATGCCAGATCTTTTGTAAACCAGGTAGACGCTAAGGTAACCGGTCCGGTAGAAAACGGCCGCATTTATGAGGGGACAATAGAGGGGGAAACCTATAAACGGGTTCTGTATCAGGTACCGGAGATCCATCCGATGAACCATTTTTCCAGGAACAGTGCCGCAGCTATGGTTGATTATTTTTATGAGGTATTCGGTGTACCATCCGGCTTTGGTAAAATAGCCAGTGGCAGCCAGATTTGGATTTACAAAGAATTATTCAATCTGCTAGGGCTTATCGGTATATTCCTGTTTTTGTTTCCGTTTTCAAAATTACTCTTATCAACGAAATTTTTCGGGGAAATCAGGACGGCGAACGCTGCTCCTCCTGCACCGGCACTCCGGACGGTGGGCCAAAAAGGTGTTTTCTGGCTGACGGTGTTGGTCAATACGGCGCTGCCCGCCTTACTCTTGATGCCAATAGGATTTCACCTGATCGGAAAAGAGACCTTTGTACCTGCGGTGTATAACAGATTGTTCGGCGAAGGGAACACAAACGAGCTGGCAGGCTGGTCACTGATGGCCGGGCTGTGTATACTGGCGGTCCTGTTCCTTGTATACCGTGTCTATGGAAAGAAAAGGGGGGCAGAGCTTAGCAGCTGGGGCATCCGTATCTCCCCGCGCCGGTTTTTAAAAGCGCTTTTGCTGGCATGTCTGACGGTTTTCTCCGCTTACGGGATACTTTTTATCTCAAATTATTTTTTCGGAACGGACTTTCGTTTCTGGGTACTGGCCATGAAAACATTCGGCCCGGATAAACTGCTATATGCCCTGGCGTATCTGCCGGCATTTGCTGTTTTCTATCTGGTAAATTCCATAGCGGTAAACGGGAATAACCGGGTGGAGGGATGGAAAGAGTGGAAAGTCCTGCTTCTGAGCTGTATCAGCAATATAATGGGATTAGTAGTGTTGATAGCCATCCAGTATGCCTCCATCCTTACTGATGGAAACACGGTGTTTAATTCCATGCGTATCGTTAACCTTTTCCCGCTTCTGGTATTAATACCGGCGGCGACGCTGATATCCCGCCAGTATTTTAAAGAGACCGGCAGCATTTATACCGGTTCTTTGGTCTTTGGCCTGTTCTACTCGGTGATGACCAGCGCCAACACTATGTTTACGGCGTCTTTGTTTAGTAAGTAACCGTATCCGATCCATCCGGTGAATTCCTTGATTTTTTCAGTCTGATCGTATATAATTTTGAGAGAAAATGACGGAAGAATGGAAAGAGGGAACAGAGGATACGATGGAAACTGACTGGATGGGGAGACACAGAGACCTGGTGGAAAAGTTTATCAGGCTCTTTAACGTATATGCTAGGCGTTATACAACAGTTTCTTATTTGGAAAATACAAATGTGGAGACGTCCTCTGCGCAGATTCAGACACTGGAATATATACTGGAGGCCGACGGCAGCCAGAAAATGTCGGAGATCGCGTCGAGAATGGGGATAACAAGGGGGACTTTTTCCAACAATGTAAAGAAGCTGGTAGAAAAAGGGTATTTACAGAAAAGTAACAATCCGGATAATAAAAAAGATGTGTTTGTGACCGTAACCGCGAAAGGAAAACAAGCATATCAGGAATATTCCGATTATATCTACAGGCTGTGGTTTCACAGAATGTTTGAACTGGCGGACCAGATACCGGAAGAATACCTTGATACCTTCAAAGAGCTTCTGGATGGTTTCACGGAAGCCTTTAACAAGGAAGGCGGCGCAGTGTCCGCCGGAGAGAAAAAGGATGCTGATTGATGCAAAGGACGGCTGTTGTACTGACATTTAGTCAGTATTGCAGCCGTCCTTCATCGAACTTCTGTTCAGTCAGGCTGTCGTATCCCTGCACAATGCTTCGGTCAGGCTATGGTATCATTTCGCAATGCTTCGATCAGGTTACAGCGCAGCAGGCGTTTTCCGCCGATGTAGTAAGCCAGTGCCACAAAGACAAAGATCGCCAGGCAAAACACCGCGATGGGTATAATCGGAGCTTCAGCCCAGAACTCGACCGGATTCAGATGGCTTGCCGCCGCCATGAGTTGTACAAAAATTACGGTTAAGGGCAGCGTGATCAGCAGGGGCCGGCCCGCAATCACCAGTGCTTCCACACAAAACATTTTCCGGATGCCGGCGGGCGTCATGCCAACGGACATATATTGGGCAAATTCCCGTTTTCGCTGCGTGAGAAACCCCAGCGTATTTGAGAACACATTGGCGATGCCGATCACCGCCAGCAGAACACAGAACCCGCCCAGAACCAGCAGATAGCCGGAGATCATATAGTCATTGGTAATCTTTTCTCCGATACGGTTTTCGATCTCTATATCGTAATTCCTGCCAATAAGCTTCGCAATGCGGTCTTCTAATTCTTCGGCTCCGGCCAGTGTGATCCCTTCTTCTCCGAGAACCCGGATATAGGTATCGTCTTCGGCGCCGCCGATCTGCCCGGATACTTTTTCCCACATAGATACGGGAACAAACTGTACCAGCGCAAAATTTTCGTATTCTTCCCTCAGTACGGGAGCTTCCTGGGTATAGGCCAGAACCGGCAGCGCTGTGGTTTCCTTCTGTCCGGAACTTTTAAGGTATATGGCTTCTTTATTTTCCACTACAAAGGGAATATATTCTTTATAACGGAAATTACTGTTCACGCTGTCCCAGATCCGGTTTAAGAGAATGGAACCGTCTAACTGGGGCTCTATATTCACCGCCTCGCAGTATTTCATAAAACTTTCATCGTCCAGCACGATAACCGGTGCCGCCGCTTCGTAATATCCTTCCGGTGTTTCTAAGGAGCCGGACAGGACGTCCAGACCGCCCAGCCGGGTCAGTTCCGCGCTCTGCCATTCTGCCGGAATAAAAGCTTGCGCTTTTGCTTTCTGATAGACGGTACAATCCCGCACCCCGTCCATTTCCTGCAGATTTGGTGTCAGGTCAAAATCCCCGATTCCCGTGTCCTTTACCGTCACCATTACATCCCAGGCATCCTGATATCTGTCGAAATACGTATATTCTGTGCTGATTCCGGAAAGGGTGAAGAAACACAGAATCAGGGTAAAACTCAAGAAGGAAAGAGTAAGGGAGAGGGTAGAGGTGCGCTGCGCCTTTTTTTGGGCCTTCAGGGCATTTCCCGACAGTTCTCCTTCTATTCCAAACAGGAAGGATAAAATACGGGAATGTTTTTTCTTTTTCAGTTGGAGACCGCCGGTATTACGGATCGCTTCCAGCGGGGTGAGCCTGCTCAATTTTCCGGCGGGGACCCAGGCGGAAAACAGAACCGTCAGCGTAGAAGACAGAACGGTAATGATAAATACCGCCGGATGGTACACCCAATCGGAGGCGTATCCTCCCGGCACGCTGACGGCTATCCTGCTGACAGCCTGCATGGCGGCATAACTGAGCGCGATTCCGATGCAGGTGCCAAGCAAGATAGGAACCGCGCTAAGAACCAGAGCTTCCTGCATCAGGCAGATCCATATCTGCCGGGGAGTGGCGCCAATGCTGGAGAAAATACCAAACTGGTGTATTCTGGCGTTCATGGACAACGCAAAAGAGTTGTGGATAATTAAAATCAGGGAAACAGATACCACAATCAATACGGCCAGATAAAATGCCATTAAAAGCGGGGGCTCTTCATCCTGAGGATCATGTACAAAATATTTGGACAAAAGCGTCAGATGATATTCCGCCGCATCCTCAGATAGCCCTAATTCAGCCATAATTAAGGGCATATCCTGAAAAACCGTCCTCCTGTTGTGAAACGTAATGTCCGCCACCGTTCCTTTGTCATCCGACAATTCTTCATTTACGACAACGCTCTTTACATTTCCAAAATTCCGGATAACGGCCATATCCTCATCGGAAAGTTCACCGGTAATACGTCCCTGCCAGTCACCCTCGTCCTGGATTATGTTGTTGATATCCGACACCCAGAAATTATAGAAAAGGCTGCACAGGAAAGACAGACAAAGTGCGCTGATCAAAGCCGCCGTCATAATGGAAATACTGGACGCCCGGTTGTTTTTTATATAACTGGTAGAATAATCCTTCCACATACCGCTCACCCCCGCTTCTGATCGCTCAGGACCCGGCCGTCTTCAATCGTCACGATGCGGTCTGTTTCCAGGGCAATCTTTTCATCGTGGGTGATGAGCAGGATCGTCTGCCGCAGGTTCCGGTTGGACAGCTTCAGCAGATCGACGATCTCTTTTGAGTTCTTATGATCCAGGTTGCCGGTCGGTTCATCTGCCAGCAGGATGGCCGGGCGGTAGATCAGGGCGCGGGCGATCGCAACCCGCTGCTGCTGTCCGCCGGAGAGCTGGTTTGGTAAAGCATCCAATTTGCCGCCAAGCCCCAGAATCCGGATAATATTCTCAAAGTATTCCTGGTCCGGCTTGACTTTATCGAGAAGCATCGGCATAAGTATATTTTTTCGCACAGTCAATGTGGGGATCAGATTATAAAACTGATAGACCAGTCCGACTTTCCTCCTTCTGAAAACAGCGGCGTTTGCAGCGCTCAGATGCCCGATGTCAACGCCGTCCACCACCACCGTTCCCTTTGATGGCTTGTCCACACTGCCTAAAATATGAAGAAGGGTTGATTTGCCGGAGCCGGATGCTCCGACGATGGCTACAAATTCCCCTTTTTCAACGGACAGGTCAATCCCATTTAAGGCTTTTACCTGGTTGTCTCCTTTTCCGAATGTTTTTTCCACATCGGTACATTTCAATATCTCCATGGTGAACCTCCTGTATCTATTTATTTGTTCCACCATTATAGCAAAGCAAAGTGACATCACAGTGACAATAAAACCATATGGAAAACAAGCAGACATCTCAGTGACGGTAGATTCGGATCTCAAAACGGGCGTGGCTGTCCGGCGTATTTCCGGCGCTGATCACGCCGTTTTGCATTTCGATGATCGTTTTTGCCAGCGGGAGACCAATACCGATCCCGCCGTCCTTTGCATTTTTGCCCCGGTAAAACCGTTCGAAGAGATGTGGAATATCATCTTTATCAAAGCCCGGGCCTTCATCCCATATCAGAATCTGGGCATATAAGGGATTTTGCTCATAGGAACAGTGGACGGTTTTTCCCTTCGGAGTATGTTCCATACAGTTTTTAAACAGATTGATAAATGCTTCCATGGTCCATTCCAGATCCGCGGTTATCTCGGCTTCACCTGTTTCCTGGATATCGATAGACACTTCCGCCTGCCGGAAAAGTTCCTGCAGATGATCGGCGGCCAGGGTAAGGACGGTAAACAGATCCACCTTCTTTCGCTCCAGAGACAGCGTACCAGCGTCAATACGGGACAGCAATAGCAGCGTTTCCTCAAAACGGGTCAGCCTGTTCAGCTGCTGTTCGATCTGCCTGGGATATATGCTGGAGGTATGCTCCATGATCATCTGATTGGAAAGGGAAATGGCAGTGATTGGAGTTTTTAATTGATGGGCAATATTAAAAAGATTATCCGCAAAATTTTTCTTTGCTTTCAACGCTTCCTCTCTGGTCTGGTAGAGCTGAGTTACGGTTTTGTAGAGTTCATCCTGCAGCCGGGAATAATCATTGTCCGCGGTTTCTAACAACAGCCCCTGGCCGCCGGAATTAACCTTTCTCAGATAATCCGTCAGAGATTTTAACCGCAGCCTCTCTTTTTTGCGGCAATACCAGTTAGAAAGTAAGAACAAACCGGTGCCGGCCGCAAAACCGATACCGGTAAAAAGGATGATATAAGATGGATTCCAGAAATCTGCGGGACTAAAGCCGAAGGACGCAAGAATATTTCCCTCCGGCGGGATATCCGCATCCTCCCTGCGCACATTTGCTCCTTCCGCATCCTCCTTATGATCCTTCAGAACTTCCGCCAGAGTCCGCCGTGTATCCGGCTGTGCTTCCAGGATTCCATTACAAATACTTCCTATTGTTTGAAATTGCTGCCGGGCATAATACCTGGTCAATAACAGAGCGGTCAATGATACTGAAATGAAACAAACAGCCAGCACAGACAGAACGCTTATGAGGACGTTTATTCTTATCTCTTTTCTCTTATACATTCGCTATCCTCCATACGATATCCAAAGCTGCGGATTGTCTTCAGACAGGAAGGACTGTGTAGCTTTTCACGCAGACGTTTCATGGTGACTGTCAGTGTATTATCATTCACAAAGCTTCCGTTATTATCCCAGATCGACTGCAGCAGCCTGTCCCTGGTAATTGTTTTTCCCTTGTTTTTCAGTAAAAGCAAGAGCAGCTGATATTCCATCTGGCTCAGGCTTATCTCTTCTCCATCGCAGAGTACCCTCATCCGGTTCTGATCAAGAGAGATGGAATCGCAGGAAAGATATTGTTCCGATACATTTCCTGTCCTGCGGAGCAGAGCATAGATACGGGAGTACAGGACATCCAGCTCGAATGGCTTCACCACATAATCGTCCGCTCCGCTTTGAAAACCGAATACCACGTCCCGGGAATCATCCCGGACTGTGATAAAGATCACCGGCAGATCATTCCAGCTGGAGCGGATAAAGCGGCAGAGAGTATCCCCCTGGCCGTCCGGCATATTCCAATCTACCAGAACCAGTGCCGGCACGTGTTTTCCCAAAGCCTCCTTTGCCCCGGCTATGGTTGTAAACACGAAAACCTGGTAGCCTTTTTGTTCCAGATAATCCTTGACTACCTCCGCAATATTTTGGTCATCCTCAATATAGTAAATCTCGATCATGTTCCACCTCCGCATGTATCTATTATATTTAGAGTGATCTTTGAAAGCAAGCGGATATCGTGCATATCCGGAAATCAGGTTGACCCTGAAAAATGATGTGGTATTCCGCAGTGTTTTCCGCAGAAGCAAAAAGGGGCTGCATGGCCTTCTGGGTGCTTTGCTGAATATTCCGCCGGAGAGCATCCGTGATATCGAGTTTCTGGATACCCACCTTGATTTGGAATATCCGGAGGATAAGGAAGGTATTCTGGATCTGCGGGTAATCTGTCAGAACAGCAGACATATCAATATCGAGATGCAGATGTACCATGTTAACTATTGGGAGGACCGTTCTCTTTTCTATAACAGTAAGCTTTTTATAAGCAGTGTGCGCAAAGGAGAGGACTACCGGAATGCGAAAACCTGTATCCATATAGGGATTTTGGATTTCACCCTGTTTCCGGATCAGAGGGAATTCTATTCTATACATAAGATCACGAATATAAAGACCGGGCGGATCTATAGTGACAAGCTGGCATTTCATGTGGTAGAATTAAGTAAAGTAGAGATGGCTTCTGAGGCAGAGAAGTCTACAGATGTATATCGCTGGGCCAGACTGATTTCCGCGGGAAGCATACAGGAGATGAAAATGCTGGCTAAAGGAGATGAGTATATGAAGGAAACTGTAGAGCTGTTTGAAGATTTCTCGTTGGATGATGAGGAACGGTACCGGGCATTTCGCAGGGAAATGGCGATTATGGACCGGAAATCGGAAATGAATGATGCATTTAGGGATGGTATAGAGCAGGGAAAGCAAGAGCTGGTCCTTAATATGCTAAAATCCGGTATCTCAATCGAAAAGATTGCATCGATAGCGAATATATCCGTTGACTTAATTCGTGAGTGGGAGAAAGCAGCGGTATAAAAGGAATTATAATGTATAAGAACTGGGAAAAAATTTAACAAAAAGATCCAGATAAAAACTTGACAGCCCGATAAAAATGTGGTAGTTTTATTAAAGCTGCGAACAACGAAGAAGAGTATCCACTCTCACCTTAGCACAAAAGCGTGACTATGGTTCATAATGAAAAGCATGATTGAAATATGCTCATTCATATAAGTGGATAGTCTGTCTATCCACTTTTTAATTTTTTTATGGAGGTGCACAACTATTAGCGATTTAATGATTAACGAGCAGATCAGGGACAAAGAGGTTCGTTTGATTGGGGAAGATGGAGAACAATTAGGTATCATTTCGACGAAAGAGGCCATGAGGCTTGCGCGCGAGGCGGAACTGGATCTGGTTAAGATTGCCCCTACTGCAAAGCCGCCGGTATGTAAGATTATCGATTACGGCAAATTCCGTTATGAGCAGGCCAGAAAAGACAAAGAGGCCAAGAAAAAGCAGAAAGTAATTGATATCAAGGAAGTACGTCTTTCACCGAACATTGATACAAATGATTTAAACACGAAAGTGAACGCAGCGAGAAAGTTTCTCACCAAAGGTGATAGAGTTAAAGTGACACTTCGTTTCCGTGGAAGGGAAATGGCTCACATGTCGAGCTCCAAGCAGATTCTGGATGTATTTGCCGAAAAACTCGCAGATGTGGCAACCGTTGAGAAAGCTCCCAAACTGGAAGGACGGAGCATGACTATGTTTTTAACTGAAAAACGTTAAAAATAGATTATAATTTCTAAGGAGGAACATAGAAATGCCTAAAATGAAAACAAGCAGAGCTGCTGCAAAACGTTTCAAAAAGACCGGAACCGGACAATTAAAGAGAAATAAAGCATACAAGAGCCATATCTTAACTAAGAAATCTCAGAAAAGAAAGAGAAATCTTAGAAAAGCAACCATCACGGATGCAACCAATGTTAAGAATATGAAAAAGATACTGCCCTATTTATAGGATGTAAGTGAAGGAGGAAATAAGACATGGCAAGAGTAAAAGGCGGTATGAACGCTAAAAAAAGACATAATCGTACATTAAAACTTGCGAAAGGTTACAGAGGCGCAAGATCGAAACAATATAGAGTAGCAAAACAGTCTGTTATGAGGGCGCTGACCAGCTCCTATGCAGGCAGAAAAGAAAGAAAACGTCAGTTCCGTCAGCTGTGGATCGCCAGAATCAATGCGGCTGCCAGAATTAACGGATTATCCTACAGCAGATTTATGTATGGCTTAAAGCTGGCCGGTGTGGATATGAACCGGAAAATGCTGGCTGAGATGGCTGTAAATGATGCGGACGGATTTGCACAGTTGGCTGAAGTGGCGAAAGCGAAATTGGCGTAAAAATAGACAGGCCTTTGAAACAGTGATGTTTCAAGGGCTTTTATTATTTCATAGGAAAGTGCTCCTATGAAATACTAAACGCTCCGCGGGGATCGCACTACGGCGGAAAGGAAGATGCCGCTTACGCGGCCCGCCGTAGGCGGAGAGTTTCACAAGCGAAACTCTTTTTCCTTTCATAGGGAAGTGCTCTCTATTCATTAAATATCCCTCAGGGCTACTGTCCAAAAACCAGTGTTCAGCCCTGGCCCGGGACAGTATCCCGGAGAATAAAATAGGAACATCTGAATGAAATAAGCATAAGATATAGTAACCGCGAACCGTGTAAATCGAGGCGTACATTATGGAGACTGAGAGATATGTTGTAACTTTATTCGGTATTGATTCAAATCTTTATACAGATCAATACATATCTTTTCTATGGGAAAGCTGCGCAAATGAGGAATTCAGTAACAACGACATATATATTACGGCTTTGATTAGTAACAAAACTTTAGTATGTGGTAAAATAAGAGGCTGCCAACTGGGCGAAACGGCATATGTCATAACGACTGTCAGAAATCCGGTAGATTACGTGGATGAAGAAAATTTTTTTGCATCATTTAGAAATGTTATAAACAGTATAAGAGAAAAACTGGATTACCCCTGTATGACTATATCGATTGAAAGAGTTGAATACTATTATTTCCTTCAGCCAGGTTCCTGACGGCCTGCTGCAGTGGTTTATTGTCAGTCAATACACGACAGAAAAAGGTGCAAAGCTTCGGGAAGACTGCCTTGCACCATGAGATCATGAACGCACAGCTATTTGCAAAAGAATGATTTCTTGTCAATCGCCCGCATAGTGGCCAATATGCCGTCCAGGTGGTCATATTCATGCTGGATTAATTCAGACAGATCCCCCTCAAAAACCCTGACCTGCTCTTTCCATTCCAGATCTTTGTATGTAATCCTGCACTTTTGGTATCTTTTTACCTTCACGATTAAATTCGGAAAGGACATGCAGTCATCCATGACCTCCATCTGCGCCTCCCCGATAGGTTCCAGCACCGGATTGAGGAAGACTTCCGGATGATCGATATACATATACAGCACACGCTTAGGAACACCTATTTGCGGAGCGGCAATCGCGCGTCCGGCATGGTATTTTTCCCGATATGCGATCAGGGTATCATGTAAGTCCCGGACGATGGCAGCCAGCTGGGGGAGTTCGTATTCCGTGACCGGTGCGCTTACCTCATATAATTTGGGATTTCCTAATAATAAAATTTCCTGTTTCATACATTTCCTCCGGAGTTATCATATAGCAAATTTTTCTGAATACAGAAGATTCACCTTTTTCAGGCATCCGGCCTTCATATTTCCATAGATTTTTTCCATATTGGCGCTTCGCTCAATTATTTCCATCATCTCATCTGCAATGAGACAGCCATTCATTTCCTGGAATTCCAGTGCGTAATTCAGTATTTCTTTTGACGAACCCAATTCATTAATTTTATTTATGAATTCCGGGTAAAAATTCATATCCTTTTTCAGATATAATTCTTTCTTCCGGCCGCAGAGGGAGCAGGTTTGGTCAGAAGTGGAATTTGTCATGCCGCAGACACAGATCCAGTCGGAGTCAGTTTCCGAAAATCCACAGACAGCATCAGCACCAAACAATTTTCGTATTTCACTGATCTCTTCTTCCGGCTGTTTGGATTCGGCTGAGGGTTTTATCACTTGATCATTTTCAACAAAAGCGTTTAGCTGGACGATAACATCTTTCAGCACCGGGAGAAGATTCCCGGGCAGGTTACAAGGAATATATTCGCTGATATACCTGTTATCTGACAGATTTTCAAAATGAACAAAATAGATCTGATCCAGAGTATGGGTACTGTGAAATACCGTACGTAATTGTAAGGTGACATCTAACGCTGTCAGAGGTGCTTTTGAATAATTATAAAATTTTAGAGCGGCAAGTGTTCTGTGTTTGCTGAGCTTCAGACTGATCTCATAGGGACGCAGAGTTACCGAAGGATAATAATTATGGATAGTCAGGGTTCTTGTATTGATTTCGTCTTCTGTCTCCTCCATCTTTTCTATATATACTGCGGTTCCGGTAGAAACCACCCCTATAATATCACTGGAAAACATCGTGTAATTGACATCTACACCGATTACGGCATTTGCTCCCAGTCTGCGTACGTTCTCTATCAGAGCATCCAGGGAATAATTCTTTGCTTTATTTAATTTGCCGGAGTATAAAGTGCTGTCGCTGCCCAGAATATCCGCAATCCCAGCCCCCAGTGTACTTAAAAACCCGGTTCCTATTGCGCTTTCACCGGTACAGAAACCAAGATATTTTTTTATGGCATATCCTTCAAAGTTAAATCCTGAGGTCATCATTAACGAATCCATCTAAGATCCCCTTTCACAATTTTTTACTATAAGTAGAGTTCATTTTCCCTGCGAAGCCCGGCAAATGGCTGCAGGTGCTCTTCCAAACCGGCTAACACCTGATCCGGAAGCGACCTGGCATGAGCAGGGCAGATCGAGATACACCGCATACACTGGATACACTTATCTGGGTCCGTATTGAGGGGCGAATCCTTTGAGATCGCTAATACCGGGCATTTCAGTGAACATAATCCACAACTTGAGCAGGCGTTTGAAACCACGGGAACATTTGGTTTGGAATTCCAGACCTTATACGGCCGGTTGCCAGGAATCCTGGAAGCGATTTCCCTCTGTCCGGTTTCCCATTTTTCCAGTATCCGGTTGGAAAATTCGGCGAGACAGGCCTGGTCTTTCGCATCGGGCCTGTGTTCGGCCAGTTTATGTATGATAGAATGCTCCGCCAGCAGAGCGGCTGCAGCCAGCGGCCGGAACCCCTGCTCTGTAACCGCGTCACTAAGCTCCAGCAATGCGTCTTCATAAGCCCGGTTTCCATAAACTGCGGCAACGATGGCGGGCGTCTGATTTCCCCGGATATTCTTCAGTCTGGCTGTCATGCAGGCTGGAATCCTGCCTCCATATACCGGACCTGCGAAGAGGACGAGATCCTCTTTGGTAAAGCTAAGAGGACGCACATCAGGCAGTGAGAGGTCCACCTCCCGTATTTGCCGCGCAAGTCCTTTTGCCAGAAAAGCGGCAGCCTGCCGGGTTCCGCCTGTGAGACTGAACACAATGATGGTGATTGATGTAAGCATATAAGTTTCCACCTTCCTGCCGTCTTTGCGGCCTATTCTATGTTACATATCCGGGTTTGCTGAATACCGGAAGCCGTACTTTTTTTGATTCTTACATTCAGTGTAATACCATTAATATGGAATGTCAAATTTCTTAAGTTTCCCTAAACTGAATGACTTATCCTATAGAAAATGGTAAAATAACGGAAGCAGTAGATAGCGGTAATTGTATATAAATGTAGAATGGAAATAGAAATCGTGATAAGACGGCAAAATCAGAGCCTGCGGATTCCGGCAATGAGGGAAGCCTGGAAGGAGGAATGAGAATGAAATCATGTAAGCCCAGTGAATTGGCGGTTCAGATGATGGAATATCTGGACTGCCCCTGTGAGGTGTTTGGACCGATGGATGACGACGATGCGTTATGGACAGCCTATCAGAATGCTTATGAACAGGGGAAGACGATGGGATTTGTTCCTGTATTGGTGAAAGTGGATGATACTCTGATGGAATGCCTGCTGATGAACGCGGCGCAAGATGACGGCGCAGATCAGTTGGAGCTCCGGGATATCCGGAATTACCGCCGCGGGATGCTGGAGCAGGCGGAAGAGCCCGGGGACCGGTATCTGGAGCATTTGATTCAGGAGCGGCGTCAGGAGGCAGAAGAGGACGAGATCGACTGGCAGCAGGAGATCATGGGGGTAAGAGAGCAGGGGGAGGCCTGCGAGCGGTTCCTGTCTTACTGGAATTACCAGACGAAGGAGACCGATGAGATGATCCTGGCCAGAATACCAGCAGAACATCCATGGGAAATATTTGCGTGGCTCCCCATGGGGAACTGGAATGAATGCCCGGATACACCGGAACTGATGGCGGTGGCCCGCTACTGGTTTGAGACTCACGGCGCTGTGCCGGCCTGTGTCAGTCACGATGAACTGGAATTCATCCTGGAGGCGCCGGTGGGGGATTATGAGGCGGCCGGCCGGCTCGCTTTGGAGCAGTATGCGTTTTGTCCGGACAGAGTCGAGCAGTGTGAGGAAGACGGCAGTGTGGAGAAGCTGGCGGACACCCTGTCCAGATCGACGGTCTGGTATTTTTGGTGGGATTGACGGAGGGCTGCCGGTTTTGAACCTGATCTATTTCAGACTGTATCAGGGGGAACATGGCATGTGCGGATACATTTATGGAATGACTGCGTTTGGATCAGAAGCTTAAGATATCCCGGTCAAAAGGAGCTGCGGGGGATGGTTATAGCCTGAAGATTAATTTGTAGGAGCGCATCCGTGATACCCACATATATTAATAGAAAGAGTATGATGGGGGATCAGGATGGTAGGAGGATGGGATTATCATACAGAACTAACGCCATATGATCAGTTCATTTTTTATAATGCGATTGGAAGTCATGAAAATTATTTTTACCAACCGATTGCGGTAGCAACTCAGATCGTAAACGGGACGAATTACAAATTTATGTGTATTGCAAAGCCCCGGGTACCGGGATTGCCGGCATTTTATGCAATCGTGGAGATCTATAAACCGATCGACGGCACCCCTTACGCGGTCAGTATTTATCCGGTGGAGGAATACCAGTATAAAAAATAGGCACTAAGTGCTCATAGCGATAAAAAATAGAAGATACAAGCAGTGGGAAAGGATACCGCAGGATGGGATTTTTAATAGTAATACCCTTTTTTCTTATTCGATTCGGGCTGTTATCCCTTTTAAACAAGGATGCGGTAAAACGGGCCGCCTATTTTGCGCCGTTATCGGATAATGAAAAAACAGCTTACTGGCTCTACCAGATTTCCAATATGGCAGTCTTTCTTTCTATGTTCTTTTTGCGGATACGAGTCACGCCAGCGGGGCTGTTTTATGCGGGCGTAGTTTTTTATGCTGCCGGATCCCTATTGCTTGTGGTGTCGGTAATTCATTTCGCTTCCCCTTCGGAATCCGGAATGAACCAAAAGGGGATATACCGTCTGTCCCGTAATCCCATGTACGTGGCATATTTCATATTCTTTCTGGGCTGTGTGCTGTTGACGCAATCACTGCTGCTGTTTGGTTTTGTGCTTGTTTTCCAGATCACAGCCCATTGGATTATCCGTGCGGAAGAAAGATGGTGTATCCGGCAGTTCGGAAATGCGTATCTTCAGTACATGAAAAACGTCCGGCGCTATTTTTAAGTGTCATGAAAGCATGTCCGGTTACAAAGATAACTGACAGACGAAAGGAGACCTGTATGAGGAACGAAGTTCTGTTATTTCCCGATAGGAAAGAATTTAGAAAATGGCTGCATGATCATGGTCAGTCAAGTCCCGGCGTATGGCTGCTGTTCGGGAAAGCAGGCGGCCCAAAAACAGTCAGGGCCGGTGAAGCCCTGGAAGAGGCCCTTTGTTTTGGATGGATTGATGGTCTGATGGAAAGTATAGATGATAAAACTTATAAGAAATATTTCTCTTTGCGCAGGCCCAACAGCAAGTGGTCGGAGAAAAATAAGGCTTTAGCTGAAAAACTGGAGGCACAGGGGCTCTTGACCGATTTCGGCAGAATGAAAATTGAGGAAGCCAGAAAAAATGGACAATGGGAATCTAAAAAACCCCCCGCAATTACAGAGGAACAGATCACAACTGTTGCTGCATTATTACAAGCCTATGAACCGGCACATACCAATTTTCTGTCTATGCCGCCGTCGGTCAGGAAAACTTATACGCGGGCATATCTGGACGCAAAAACAGAGGCTGGCCGGGAAAAACGCTTAGCGTGGATGGTGGAACGGCTCAATAAAAATCTAAAGCCGATGTAACAGATCCAGCAGGGGACGAAGGGATAATCCGATAGGAAAAAATACAAATTACGGAGGGATTATAGGAAATGCGGGACATATACATACATGGGCTGGGGCAGAACCCCTCAGCCTGGACAGATGTGATATCCAACAGGAAAGAGGGAATACCGGCCTCCTGTCCTGATCTGGCGGCACTTCTTCAGGGCAGCGGGCCTGCCTATGCGAACCTTTACTCCGCTTTTTCGGAATATTGCGGGCAGACCCAGGAAACGCTTTGTCTGTGCGGGCTTTCTCTGGGAGCTGTACTGGCGCTTCATTATACCATTGAGCATCCGCTGAAAGTGAAATCTTTAGTATTGATAGGCGCGCAATATAAAATGCCGCGGCTGCTTCTAAAGTTCCAGAGTATGATCTTTCGATTTATGAAAGAGGCTTCTTTTCAGCAGATGGGATTTGGAAAAGAGGAATTCATCCGCTTGTCGGATTCTATGGGGACGCTGGATTTCAGTAAAGATTTAAAAAAGATACAATGCGATACATTAGTCCTGTGCGGGGAAAGAGATCAGGCCAATAAAAAGGCGGCCAGGGAGCTGGCCGCGCATCTCGCTCACGCTAAGCTGCAGATGATAGAAGGGGCAGGCCACGAAGTCAATACGGACGCCCCAATTGAATTAGCAGCAATACTGGATGATTTCTATCGAAACACAGTATTATAAAAAATTTCTCAACAATCCAAACGGATGTACCTGCAGGCTCATCCGTTCGGACTGTTCAGATGTTCGATCTGGGGGTACTCAGACAGCAGTTTGTCATTTGCCCGTTCTAAATTCCGGTAATATTCGGCATAGGAAGGACTCAGCTGTTTTAACGCAGGAATGAACACGTCGTAATATCCGGTGGTACTGTTGAATTCTCTCATCAAGCCCATGAGCCGGTTGGCGGGAGAGTTTTTATATTCTTCGCTTTGCTTGTATGCCAGATATTCTTCTAAAAACTCCTTGTTTTCAGACAGAAATTCATCCGGATTTTCGACGGATTTCTTCGTGCTTTCGACCAGTTTTGTGAGTTGTTCCGTGCCAATGTGTCTGGTGCCCTCTATTAGATATTCCTGTAAGTCCTGAGGCAGCTCAAGAGAGGGCACACTGTCCAAAAAGGACAGGATCGTATCAAACGCGGCCTGCTGGCTTTTGGTTTCAATGGGCACATTTAAATATGGGGCAAAATGCAGGCAGATAAATCTGCCGTAATAGCCCGGAAAGGCGTCCAGGAGTTTTTCCGTAATAGTCTTGCTGTTTTCTAAACTCTGCAGCTTTGCGCTGATATCGGAATAGGGGACGCCGCGGCTTAATTCATCGAGAATCTCCTTTTTCCGGGCTTCTCTTTGAAGATTCAGTTCTTTCCGGACGGAAATGTCCTGTAAAGCGCTGTTGGAATCATCTGCGAGAACCGTTTTAATTTCTTCTGTACTTATGCCAAGCTTTCTGAGAACAGAGATTTTATGCAACAGCTCAATATCACTTTCCCCGTAATCCCGGTAGCCGTTATGCAATACGGCCGGCGCAATCAGCCCCTGCAGGGTATAATATTCGATTGCTTTTTTGGTTAATCCTGTGATGCTGCTTACTTGTTTTATGAACATATCAATCACCTCCATACAATCATAAGCTAACCCCTAAGGGGTTGGTCAAGGGTTTTCTTCCATTTTTTTAAATGGTCATAAGGTCAATGGGAGGGGACGCCAATGATTGTATGAAAAAAAGTACAGGAAAGAATTTGAAAATTTGGAATAAAAATCTTGACATCATGATACACTGTTATTATAATTAATTTTGTTGTTAGATCATAATCCTCGATAGCTCAATGGTAGAGCATTCGGCTGTTAACCGAAGGGTTGTTGGTTCGAGCCCAACTCGGGGAGTTAGTGAATTCCTGTAAACATCATTGTTTGCAGGTTTTTTTGTATACTTTTGACATTTGACAGCTATATGGGAGGAATAATTATGGAACAGAAGCCGACCCTGTTCAACTATCTTCACGACTCACTGGTTCAGCAGATTATGAGTGGAAAACTTGTTTACGGTGAAAAGCTGCCGTCGCTGCGTACTTTATGTGACTTGTATCATGTGGGCATCCGTACGGTACGGGATGTGATGGACGCACTTGTGAAGGAAGGGTATGTGGAGACTGTCCAGCGGTCTTATGTAAAAGTCATCTACCGGACGGATGAAGACTCCGTCCGGCAGGCCCGGGCCGTGCTGGCCCGGCAGGATATGAGTTTGGATATCATGATGGTCCTGTCTTATATCCTGCCGCCTATCTATGCACAGGCTTGCCGTTTCTGTAATGAAGAAATCATCCGGGCGTGCCGTGCTGACATCCGGGGGATCGAAGAGCTGAGTACCAAAGATCAGTGGCGTAAGTCCCGTGTCCCTTTTCAGAGAATCAAATCGGTATATCATAATGAGCTTCTGCAGGACCTGTGCGTAGATCTTGATTTGTCCGCTCAGATCAGAATACTGCCCGGATTTGAAAATCCCTATCAAGAGATGGGGGAAGACAGTGAACAGGGACTGAATCATTTTTATGACTGTATTGCCGCCCAAGATTACAAGAGCGTCTATGCGATTATACGCAAAATGTACCGCATAGCTGCTGATATTACCGACGGATATTACAGCCGGCTAAACAGCCTGTACCCGATGGAAAAGCCCAGGCAGGAAACGTTCCAGTGGAATGCCCAAAAAGGGCGTCTGCGGATTCATATGCAGGTGACCCGCAGTATCATCAAAAAAATCTGCAAGGGCATCTATCCGGACGGAACTTACCTGCCCTCCGGTACCGAATTGTGCCGGGAATATAAGATATCCGCCTACACGCTCGGCAATGTGACGGAAACACTGGTTAAAATGGGCCTTGTAAAAAAAATGAATCAGCGCGGCGGCTATTTAATCACATGCGAAAATGCGTGTAAAAATGAAAGCTTTATCAGCGGAAGCACATTCATACAGGATGCGCTGACATTTCTGGAGGCTGTCCACCTGATTGCCTTAATCAGTGAGGGAGTGGCAGACTTAAGCTTTGTGTATATCAATGAGGAAATTCTTGAGGCGCTATGCCAAAAGGTGAAATACAAACAAATAAGGGAACTGTCTGCCAGCATCCTGGCCACCCTGATACAGATCCAGCCATATGAACCGCTCAGAGAAATATACCGGCAGCTGGAAAATCTGGTGGACTGGGGCTGTTACATCAGTTTCGTGATCCATGAGGAATCTGTATTTGATATTATTCAGAATAAAAGTAAAACAGTGATCGCATGCATAAGAAAACAGGACCAGGCCGCTTTTGCTCAGGCATTGAAAGACACTTACCGCTATGTGTTTGAGGCCATGAGAGATACACTGATTGACCTTGGCGTCCAGGAAGCAGACAGATTGCGGTTATAGCTATATAGCTGACGCTTATAGGCAAGAGAATGAAAAATTGTTAAAAATATTATTCTTACCTGTTCTTTTTTATTGTGTATGTACACAAACTATTATATAATGGGATAAATACTTTTGGGAAAGAAGGCTAAGATTCATGCTGGATGAAAAAGGGCCCTGCAAAACAGGAGATACTGGGCTGAGGCTGACGGACACGATCGGTAAGCTGTATTTCAGTATCGCCGAGGTGGACCTGATAGACGGTACCGCATTTGTGTTTAAAAATGACCCCCAGCCGGAGCTTGCAGACAAAAGATTACCATGGATTCGTATAATGAAGGAAAATCTGCGCTGGTTCTTCAAGGATGACCAACCGCAGATACTTGAAAGCCTGTCCCTGTCCGGCATGTCCCGCATGCTGGAGCAGCCGGAGACGGAACGCCGGTTTGAACTTCGCATACTGGGGGAGAGCGGGCTGCCCGGGTGGGTGGAGATCGAGGTATCGGTCATTTCCAGGGAAGAGAAGAGGCTGCTGGTAACCGTCAGAAATATAGCGGAACAGCGGCTGCGGGATCGTATCGTGAATCTGTATGTATACAGCAACTGTGACTACTTCATCTATCTGGATGTCAGAAACAACCGTTATGAGATGCTATGGGGGCGAAATGATGAACACACGATTCCGCCGGCCCGCAGCGAAGACTACGTCAGTACATTTCAGGATTATATTGAGAAATACGTGGCACCCGAGGACCGGAAAAAGATGGCGCGGGATATACTGCCGGAGCAAATTCTGTCACAGCTGGAGAACCATAGAGAACATACCTTTTCCTATGGACTGCTGGAGCCTGGGCGAGGCTACACCCGTAAGCAGCTTCAGTACCTGTATTATGACAGGAGCACACAGACCGTACTGCTTTCCCGGACGGATGTGACATCCCTCTATCTGGACAACAAAAGGCAGAATGAGGCGCTGAAACGGGCGATGATTCAGGCCCAGAGTGATCCGCTCACCGGTGTGTATAATCATCAGACGGTGGAGACGCTGATCCGTGAGGAGCTGGCGGCCCGTGACTGCGTGGGCGGAGCGCTTTTTTTTATCGATCTGGATAATTTTAAGCACGTCAATGATCACCGGGGACACTACGCGGGAGATGAGGCGCTGTGCTTTGTGGCAAAGACGATCCAGAAGTCCCTGCGCGCAAATGATCTGGTCGGACGGGTGGGCGGAGATGAGTTCATCGCCTTTTTATGCGGCCCTTTTTCCATAGAAGAGATCGAACAGTGTGCCGCCAGGCTCTGCAAATCCGTCGGCCGGCATCAGGATGCTTCTTTTACCCTTACCTGCAGTATTGGAATTGCCATTTATCCACGGGACGGAGCAGATTATGAGACACTGTTCCGGCATGCGGACGCGGCCATGTACCATGCGAAAACAAAAGGCAAGGACAGTTACGCAATATGGAATGCCAATGATAAAATCTAATATACGGCTTAAATCCTGCCGAAAATCCAAAGAAAGTGAGAGTAAGCTCCATGTCAGAAAACAACGCCATATCCCACCAAATGATGGAATTGAGCAGGGCTCTGAAAGAAAAAGAGGAGTTGATTGAAAAACTGACCACTTTGGACACCCTCACCGGGCTGCCCAACTGGCCTACCACAAATACTTATGTGGAAAAATGTCTGTCACAGCAGATGCTGCCGATCGGTCTGCTTTGCATAGATTTTGATAATTTTAAAGTGTTTAACCATACATATGGATATCTGTTAGGTGACCTATTGCTTGCGCAGTTTGGAAAAAATGCGGTGGAATGCCTGCAGTGGGACTGTGGAATACTGGGCCGGCTGAACGGGGAAGCGTTTTTAGGAGTGATCCCCAATGCCACGCAGGAAAGTATGCGAAAGTTCAGCGATACCATTTTCGAAGTAACCGATAAGCTGACGGTGAACCTGCATGACGCTCCGCAGGTAAAGGCGGATCTGACCATCAGCATCGGCGGCGTACTGTGGGACGGAGAGGGGGAGATGACCTCCTGCGCGCTGCTCAGAGAAGCTGACCTGACGATGCGCCAGGCTAAAAAATCAGGCCGCAGCCAATATGTGTTTCACCAGATCCGCCAGCTTTCGAATACAGGTCAGAATGGTAAAAAGGAAGACATGCTTTTCCATTTGGCGTCACAGATCCGGGGTGCCTTGGAACGGGGAGAATTTGAACCCTTTTACCAGCCTCTTTACAGTGTGCAGGATAATGTACCGGTATCGGCGGAGGCGCTGGTCCGATGGCGTCATCCGGTCTATGGGATCCTGCCGCCGGACCAGTTCCTTCACCTGTTCGAGTCTAGCGGGCTGATTGTCAAGCTGGATCTGTATATGTTCGAATGCAGCTGCAGGAATATCAGGCGCTGGCTGGACGCCGGGCTTTCCGTCGTTCCGGTATATTGCAACTTCTCACGCCTCCATTTCCTGAAAGAAGGATTTGTGCAGCGGCTGCGCGGGATTACGGAAAAATATCATGTATCATCCAGGAACCTGGGGATTGAGATTACAGAAAATATGCTGGTGGAGGATGCGCAGCCCATCATTGAACAGATGCGGGAACTGCGTGATCTTGGTTATTCCGTTGCCATGGATGATTTTGGGTCAGGCTATTCTTCATTCGGTATGCTTCAGGAGCTGCCGGTTAACGTCATCAAGCTGGACCGGATCTTTTTTAACCGCGATCTGCAGGATTTCAAAAATACTTCTATTATCTGCGCGATCACCTCGATCGTCAAGGCGCTCGGGATGACGGTCGTCTGTGAGGGGATCGAGAATGAGACGCAGATCGCCTTTCTGAAGGGGATTGGCTGCGATGTCGTCCAGGGCTTCTACTATGCGCGTCCGATGGAGGCGGACCGGTTCGAAGAGCTGCTGCATGACGGGCACGGCGGCGGTTCCGTCGTGGAACGGCAGCATACCGACGCTGTCCGGGCCTTTGTGGAGCAGGTGTTCACGAGTTACTTCGTGGAACAGGATTTTCAGGGGTTTTCTGCCAGCGTCGGCCCGGAGGTGGAGTGGCGCGACCTGTTCTGCGATAAGCCGCTGCATGGCTCCTGCGAGATTTCTCCTCATTTTGAACACCATATCAGGGGGAGAAAATTCTCCGTGATTTACAGGAGCATCTCACCCCACCGTGCGGACAGCTTCATTCCTGTCAGCGGCGAGGCGATACTGATAGATGAAGGGACCCAGCCGCCTTATTGCAGAAACTTCTTTTTCTCATTCAACTGTATCCAAAACAGCGGGAAATTGACACTGATAAAATTCAATATGGATCTCATCCGGGCGGACAGCTATGTGAATCTGTTCCGCACCCGAAGAGAGATACGGACGAGTCAGGATCAGAACCTGGACGAGAGGATGGTGCTGGACCCCTATTATTCCATGCTGCCGCTGGGCATTATCCGCTATGAACTGAGCGCGGATATGGTCATCACCTATATAAATGAACTGATGTTCGATATCATTGGCTATACGCCGGAACAGTTCTGGGGAGAAATGGGCGGGAATCTACGCCAGCTCGTTTATCCTGACGACTTGAATTTGATTTATCAAAACAGCATGAAGATGATCGAGGGTGAAAAAGTCGAGCCCTTTGTCTATCGGTTTATCCGCCATGACGGGAGTATTTCCAGGGTGCTCTACTACCAGTGTACCGTGGAAGCCGAGGATCATCGTCCCCTGGTTCAAAGTATGTATATCTGGCTGGACAGACTGCCGCAAATAAATAGACAGGACACAGAGAAAGAATATGAAATATTATAAATCCTTTTCAAACAGAAAACAGTCGGCCGCGCTGGCAATCGGCCTGCTGCTGGCAGGTATGGTGGTTGTTATCATGTGCGTGAGCCTTGTCAGAGAGATGGCGGTGGTGGCCCATGATGAAACAGACCGCTATTTAAACGAAATATCGGAAAACACCGCCATGACCATAGACTCACGGATGAGTATGGCATTTCAGACGCTGGCCTCCACCGGTGAAACTTATCTGGCGATGCCGGAGGATGCAAACTACGTGATGGCTGACCATCTGCGCCGTCAGGCACGAATCCACAAGTATTCATGGATGAGCATCCTGTTGGCGGATGGGACGGTTATTTGCTCCGATCGGTATTCCGGGTATGAGCAGGCAGCCGGACCCAGCATCGCCGAAGCGATGACCGGGAAACAGGTCGTCACCCGGCTGCATATGCCTGCGGGGGAAGGGGAAGACGGTATCATCTATGCTTCACCTCTCTACCGGGATGGAACGGTGGCAGGAGTAGTCGCGGCCTGGAGTGATGTGTCCGCTATCCGGGACGTACTGAGCATAGAAATCCTGGAAGGGGAGGGCTTCTCCCTGGTCGTCGACAAGAACGGTGATTATGTAGTCGGTTCCTCCAATAAGAACGCATATACAAGTGCGTCCAATTTCTTTGATCTTGTTAAGAACTCAGGCGTTGTCCTGGGCGGAACCAGCTTAAGTGAGATGCAGGCGCGGATGGAGCAGCTTGAAAGCGGCAGCCTGAAATATGCGCTGACTGACGGCATCGAGAAAACCGCGCATTTTATCCCTCTTGCTTACGACAACCTGTACCTTCTCATGGTGATCCCGGTCAAGGCGGCAAGCCAGTCCATGGATTCCATGGTGCATCATAGCATTCTTATTGTCGTTGCGGTGGTGGCTATGTTCATTCTGTTGATCCTATATACATATGTCAGCAGCGTCCGCAGCCAGAAGAAGATCAAAAAGCTGGCATTTTACGATCCGGTCACAGGAGGCATCAGTAAACTGATGTTCGACATGGAGGCGGAGAAAGCGATCCGGTCGGCTCCTCCAGGTACCTACCGCTTCCTCGCGCTTAATATACAAAAGTTTAAACTGATCAATGATAATTTCGGCCAGGAGGCCGGCGACCAGGTCCTGCGGCACGTTTACGATACGGTCTCATCCCTTTTGGACGAGGACGAATTGATCACCCGGGCCTCTGCGGATGATTTCTACATCCTGAAGAAGGCCGGGACCAAGGAGGAGCAAAAAGAAGCATTCCGCCTTTACAGCGAGCGGATCAATGATTATAACCTGGATTTGGGCAGAAAATACTTCATTACGGTTTCACTGGGAATCGTTTTGGTGGATGATCCGCAGATCTCACTTGTGCAGCTCCGCGACAGGGCCAATATTGCCAGAAAGAATGCAAAACACTCTTACGGCGAACTTTTTTCCTATGTGTTTTACAGTGATATGGAACGGCTGCAGCTGCTCAAGGAAAAGGAGATAGAAAACCGGATGGAGGACGCGCTGCGCAACGATGAGTTTATTGTCTATCTGCAGCCCAAAATAGAACTGGAGCACAATCAAGTCAAGGGCGCGGAGGCGCTGGTCCGCTGGAAGTCCAAAGACGGTGCGCTTATGATGCCGGATGAGTTTATCCCTTACTTTGAAAAGAACGGATTTATCGTCAAGCTGGACCTGTATGTATTTGAAAAGACCTGTTCCCTGATCCGGGACTGGATCGACAGCGGTGTGGAGCCTGTTCCCGTATCGGTCAATATGTCCCGCGCTCATCTGCTGGAACCTGGATTTTTAGGCCAATATAAGGAGATCTCGCAGCGGTATGGCGTGCCCCGCAAGCTTCTGGAGATCGAGTTGACAGAGTCTCTGGTATTTGAAAATCTGGACATTCTGATGGAGGTCATCAGCAAGATTCATGAGGCCGGGTTTCTGTGTGCCCTGGACGATTTCGGCAGCGGGTATTCCTCCCTGAGTATGCTGACGGATATCCATGTGGATTCGCTGAAGATGGACAAAGCTTTCTGGAGATCCGGACGTGAGGACAAGCGGTCCTATGATGTGATCGCCATGGTCGTGGAATTAGGCAGGCGGCTGAGCATGACCACAGTTTCCGAAGGGGTGGAGACCATCCCGCAGCTGGAGTTCCTGCGCAAGATCCAGTGTGACCTGGCACAGGGGTATGTGTTTTCCAAACCGGTGCCGGTTCCTGAGTTCGAATTGCTGGCATTTGGAAAAACAGTATCGGAACAGGCTGAGGAACCAGCGGTATAAGAACCTGCCCCGCTGGCGTGAAAGCAGTATTAGAGAAGTACCGTGATCTGAACCGGATCGCGGTACTTTTTTTATTTCATAGGAAAGTACTCCTATGAAATAAAAAGCTCCGCGGGGATCGCACTACGGCGGAAAGGAAGATGCCGCTTACGCGGCCCGCCGTAGGCGGAGAGTTTCGCAAGCAAAACTCTTTTTACAATGGGCAAGTGTTTCTGCTGCATAAACTCCGGGGGATCATACGGCGGCGGATAGGAAGATACACTCGCAGTAAAAATTAAAAAAATCCTTGCTTGTTACGTAAGGTCATGAATTATATTAGATACTAGGATGTGGCAAATGAAACATAACAGAACAACAGGGCCATGATCCGTATGAAGGGAGAATAAAATGAGTTATGCCATTCAGGTTGACGGACTAAAGAAAAGTTATGGCGAACATACGGTGCTGAAAGGTTTGAATTTCCATGTGGAAAAAGGTGAAATTTTCGCCCTGCTGGGTGTGAACGGCGCAGGGAAAACCACAGCCCTTGAAATTATCGAAAACTTACGAAAGTATGATGAAGGAAGGATCGAGGTAAACGGAAGAGTGGGAATACAGCTGCAGTCGGCATCACTCCCGAACCATATCAAACCGATGGAGGCCGTGCGGTTATTTGCAAAATGGAACCGGGCGCAGATCGATCCTTCCATGCTGGATGCACTGGGGATTTCTGAGCTGGCGAAAAAACAATATACAGAACTGTCTACGGGGCAAAAACGGCGGCTGCATCTGGCTCTCGCCCTGATCAGTGACCCGGATATCGTATTTCTCGACGAGCCGACGGCCGGGCTGGATGTGGAAGGCAGAATATCCCTTCACGACCAGATACGGAAACTGAAAGCACGGGGGAAAACCATCATCCTGGCCAGCCACGATATGGCCGAAGTGGAAAATCTGTGTGACCGCATCGCGATTCTCAATGACGGCGTTATCGTTTTCATGGGTACGGTAATGGAATTAACCGCCAGAGTCGGCAGGCACTATGAGATTCACATTGAGACGGAACAAGGGGAGGATTGTTTTGAGGCCGACAACATCGGGGATACTATGCTGGCGCTGCTGGAAGAATATAAGCGAAAAGGGGTTGAGGTGTTGGATATTAAGATAGACCGGGGCACTCTGGAACAGCATTTTATAGATATAGCAAGGGGGAACGGCGAATGAGTGCGTTTTTATACGGAGTAGGATTGCAATGGAGACTGGATATACGCAGTAGAGCACTGTTGATTACCTGCTATGTGGTGCCGCTTTTGTTCTTCGCGGTAATGGGCGGTATCTTCACCTCTGTAAACCCGGCGGCAAAGGATACACTGATCCAGTCTATGACCGTGATGGGAGTGTCCATGGGCGCGCTGATCGGTCTGCCGCCTTCCCTTGTGGAGATATACGGAAGTGATATCAGGAAAGCATATAAGGCTAACGGGGTGCCTTTGTATCTTGGGCTGGTTTCCATGTATTTATCTGCGTTTATCCATCTGATGATCATGAGCGCGATCATATATGTGGTCGCCCCCATCGCGTTTGACGCGGCGCTGCCGGAAAATCTGCCGTTCTATTTCGGTATGCTGGCCGTATTTATAGCGGTCTCCCTGGGGATCGGCAGTGTTCTGGGACTGGCGATGAAAAGCCAGGCGAAACTTACGATGATATCGCAGCTGATATTTCTGCCGTCCATTATGCTGTCGGGGATTATGTTCCCGGTGGAGATGCTCCCCGGATTTTTCAGGGCTCTGGGAAAAATCGTACCGGCGACCTGGGGGTATCGGCTGATGTCTGATCACAGCTTTGTTTTTGGAAACCTGTGGCCTTTGGCCGTTATTCTGGCAGTTGCGGTTGTTTTGTGCGGGCTGTTGTTAAGGAGGCTAAAGGCGGATTAAGCGCTTTGCCATTGGTCTCTCAATAAGAAAGAGTATGATGCAAAGAAAGCCATCACGGTGATTATATCGGGGTGGCTTTCCTGATTTTCCAATAATATTCCACAAAGGGAATACAGGCTGAAATACCGGGAAGATCATCCACATAGAAAATAACACCGGTTTAAATGTTAAAAAATAAACAAATAAATGCCAAAGGGTTTTGACAATATTCGACAAATCATTGTATAGTGTAAGGGAAGCAGGGGGCACGCGTGATTTCTGTATTTAAAAAGGAAGGGAGAAATAAAGTTAAAATTGGGCAATTCGAAAATTTGAGCCGGTAGGATATGCTCAATTTTTTTGTGATCAGATCAGGTTAAGTATGAAAAGATACATTTGGAGGACAAAAATTGTTAAATAAAGGACATAATTACCAAATTTGACATTTTTTGACATATGATGAACGGGAAGTAAAAATAGGATTTAAAAGGAAGATATACCATGAATGGGCATACGAAATATGTAGTTTCTCTGACAGAAGAGGAAAGGAATAAATTACTGGTGCTGTGCACTGACCCAAGCCTTTCCAACCGATTAACGAAAAGAATATCTATCTTGCTCACGATAGACGAGCAGAATATTACCAAGTTGAATTACTGTCAGATAGCAGAGAATCTCCATGTAGCGAAAACAACCGTAGTTCGTGTCGCAAAAGATTATGCTCAGGGTGGACTGGAGTATGCGATTTCATCCCATTACAATCCAACATCAGCCAGAATGCCGAAAGTAAACGAGGAAATCGAAAAGTATACGATCGCGCTGGCCTGTTCCGAACCGCCGGCCGGACGTAACAGATGGTCTTTGGAGTTGTTGAAGGAAGAAGTCAATAAAAAAGAACTAGGGCCGCCAATCAGCAGAGAGACGGTTCGTCTTTTGTTGAAAAAGGCCAATATTAATATAAGAAAATGAAAAAGTTGATATCATTGAGTGAAATAGATACTTGCAGGGAAAGTATTGAAGCTGTTAAAATTACTGTAAATGCATTGCAGTATACGGGGATATCTATCAAACATACATTGTCAGAAAGTATTTATCAACTAAACCGATGGTATGAGCAGCGGAAAGACAGCACTTATTTAGAGGCAGCGTTAATCCAGATACGTGCCTATATGGAACTGGGATTTGATTACAAGGATAATAAGGTGCTTTTTGATTCCATTTTGGAAAAACTTGGAACATGCCGTGAAATGATGTTTCCAAAAAAATTTTATAATGCAAAGAAAATAAACTTGAATCCTAACAGTGTTCGGAGTATGATCAGAACATGGTCCTGTTCCCCTTATCACACGATGCCGATCAAAGAGGTAGTGGATGATATAATCGAAAAAGTGAAAGTGCATAAAAACGGGATATACACCTATTGCCGGAATAATCGGCCGGGGGTGGGTGATAACAATGATATGTACTTGCTCGTTATTAATGATCAGGAATGTTATTTCCATGATGTCAAAAAGAATAAATTCTATGAGTTCAATATATAAAAGTTATGGGGTCAGAACAAATGATAAATATGGCTATCGTAGATGACGACAGCAGCTTCTTAGAAGAGTTGAAAGAAATTTCGGAAAAATATTTTATATCACATTTTGTTGATTATAAATTAAGTACATTTTCCAAAGGATGTAATTTAGTATATGAGTTACAGGAGGGAAAGAAGTTTCATGTCTATCTGTTGGATATCGAATTATCAGATGGAGAGATGAACGGGTTAGAACTGGCGAAGATCATTCAGGCGCAGAAGAATGCGAATTCCTACGTGATATTTATCACTAATCATCTGGAATTTGCGCTGAACGGTTATGAACTGGATATTTTCCGTTATATCCTGAAAGAACAAGCCGCGGAAAAACTTCCGCAGGCCCTGGAAGAGATCGGGAAACGGATGAATATTCAAAGCGGTGAATTCTATACCATCGACAAAGCCGGTTTTCGTGAGAAATTGTTTTACAGCGATATTCTGTATATTTATAAAGAACAGAAAAATGCCGTGTTTGTCACCAATAACGGGACAAGTACGATTAGAAATAGTTTGAGCCGTGTCATGGCTGAGTTGAATAATGATGGCTTTGTGTACATAAACAAAGGTGTTATCATAAATATTTCCCGAATCCAGAAAATTAATGGAGTGGAGATTATATTGGATAATGGAGAACAGCTGTATGCAAGCAGAACTCATATTCAGGACGTGAAGATGCTGGTTTCGAAATTTTGGAGGAAATATATGTGATTGTTTTTCATATAGTTAATTTTATATTTGCTTATTTTAGGGTTTTTATTGGCTTTTTGATCCTTAAAGACTTATTTGATGTAAAATGTGATAAAAATAAATTTTTTAAACTAATTATTTTCTTATCGATTCCAATAGCGGCATCTTCAGCATTTAATATGCAGTGGTATTTTTATTCTAATGGGATATTAATTATTGAATGTTTTTTATCAATGTTAACTGCTTCTTTTATAATGATTGGAAAGAAAAGATTTTTATTTGTAGTAATGATGTTTTATCAAGTTAGTTTTGTTATGATTAATTTATTTATAATGTATCTTTATTGTGTGATTTCGACAGATCGGGAGGTATATCGATTTATAAATATTGCAAGTAAACAGCGTTATTGCTTTATGCTAGTCAATATTATAATTTTAGTAATTATATATTGTTTGATACATAAATTTTTAAAGGGTAATGCTTTTAAAATAGAGAATTACTATTTGGTTTTGGCGGGTGCTACTGTTGCAATATATTTTGTAACAGCTTATTATCAAGAAATCTATTTAAAGCCAATTACAGATATCGTGTTTTATGAATGGCTTTTGTGGTTTTTAGCATTTATTCTTGTGATTACGGCGTTCCTTTGCTACGTTAAATACAGGATTATCAGCGAAAACGCAAATTTAGCTATGATGCGAAACAGCCTTTTAGAAACAAGTTATTCTGAGATGCATAATATTTTTCAAGATAATGCTATTTTATGTCATGATATCAATAAACATTTTCTTATTTTAAATAAATTATTAGAAATAAATAAAACAGAAGAAGCGAAAGAGTATTTAAAGAATTTAGATGTCTCCATTACAAAAGTTTCAAATTTTATATGGACAGATAATAAATTTGTAGACATGGTATTAAACACTAAACTTTTAGAGGCGGAGAAACTAGGGATAAGTATTGAAATAAATGCTGATAAAATAAATTTTTCGACAAATAATTATGATCTTTGTCTTATTCTCGGTAATTTATTAGACAACGCTATTGAGGCAAGTACATTATGTGAAAATAATAAGTGGATACATATAAGTATTTTGAAAAATAAAGATATTGTCAATATAAATATTTCTAATAGTTTGATTAAAAAGCCTATTGAGAGGAATGGTAAGTTATCTACTACTAAAAAAGATAACAGGGCACATGGAATTGGACTACTAAGTGTTCGGCAGCTAGTAGAGAAGAACGAAGGTATTTTTAATTATAAATTTGATAGTAATCAATTCGAAGCAAATGTAACTTTATTTAATATACTCTGATAATAATTAGAAAAATATACTATAAAAATAGTGTATTTATAATTAAGTATAATAATAATATTATTATAAAAAATTATCGGAAAGGAGGGAATATAATAATGTTAACAAAAGAAAATCCGGCAGGAAACATTTTTGAAGAGGTCAATTCTCAGAATGCAATGCTTGAGAATTCTGTGCAGGCTCCTGATTTCACATTTACAGTTGGTTGTAGCACAGTTTGGACAATTATTTGCTGTTAATTCACAAAAGTTATTTAAGCCACTGGATGAACATCTAAGTGGCTTAAATTCTTTCTATATACAAATTTAACTACTAGAACCATAATTCGGGAGGAATATCTCTATGCATATAGAAAAGAATGCTTTATATCTGACTCAAAGGAAATATCAACTGCCCAGAAAAAACTTGAAAGATAACAGTGAAAAGATCCGATTTTGGTATCAACTTCTAGGTAAAGACGTACTACAATTCCTTTACGAAAATAATCCATCCGTCCTAGCATTTTTACAGGATACCCCGTTTGATATAGATAATTCAAACTACAATATCCCCTCCACACAGGCGGAGCAGTCAACCATAGAAATGGGAACAAAAGATCCCCAACAGCCCTTCCCCGCATTCTACACCCCTTGGATCAACACCGCAGCATCAATCCTCCAATCCCGCATAGGCCAGCCAAACAACGACCTCCAAAACAACTTTGCGGAACTACTCCTGCCAAAGCTCCAGGGAATCAGCCTGCGCTGCCTGATCATGGAAATGCATCAGTGCAGGCAAAACAACCGGCTAAAAGGCAATACCACCGCGGAGGAGTATCAATACTACAACGATAAAATCCTGTCCGCCAGAGAGTATACGGATTATCTATACAAAAAATATCCGGTAATGGTAAGAGAAATGCAGGATACCGTTGAATACGAGGTCTGTTTCTGGACAGAAGTACTGGATCATTGGCAGCAGGAGAAGGCGATAATCCGGGCACGTATGAAGAGAGGTCCGGAATTTGAAGAGATCGTAGAGATAGAAGGAAATCTGGCAGATACCCACAACAATGGCAGATGTGTTCTCCAGCTGACTTTGGGAGATGGCAGCAAGCTGTTCTATAAACCGCGGAGTACCGGGAATGAACAGATCTACCAGGACCTCCTTAAGTGGCTGTACACCTCGGCAGGATTGGATACCTATGACTATGAGCGTATTGATATGGGTTCCCATAGCTGGGTAGAGCAGGTCCCATACCGTTCCTGCAAAAGCAGGGAGGAACTGCAGCGGTATTATCAACGGATCGGCATACAGCTCTTCCTGTGTTACCTGTTAAATATAAGGGATCTCCACTGTGAAAATATCATCGCGTGCGGTGAGTATCCGGTGTTTATAGATTTGGAGACCGGGGTAGGTATGCGGGCCGGACAGGAGCAGCTTAGCACAGCGAAAGAAAAATGTCAGCTGATCCTGCAGGATTCCGTACTGTATCTGGGGATATTGCCCATTATGATATGGAACGCATCCGGAAATGGCATCAATGTGGGGGCTATAGGCGGCAGGGAGAATCAGCAGGTACCCATGAAGACACCGCATATAGCAAAAGCCGGCACATCAGATATGCACGTGGAATACATTTATCCGAAAACCAGGAGCTATAAAAATCAGGCTATGCTCAATGATCAATATATAGATGCCGGACTGTTTCTGGACGATATCATGAAAGGATTTACCGAGGCTTATGAAATGGCGCTGGGAGCCAAACAGGAGCTATCGGAGCGGATTATCCCCTATTCCGGAGGGAAAAGCCGATATGTGGTAAGGCAGACCCAGCGCTATACAATGCTGTTACAAAGTTCTTATCATCCGGATGTTATGACGGACGGCGGAAACCGGAATATGCTCTTTTATAATCTGTATCAGGAAGCACAGATGCGAAGCGCGCGCATGCATCCGGTGGTGGAGAACGAAGTGAAATCACTTCTCAAAGGGGATATCCCCTATTTTTACTATCGGAATACAGAAAGATCTCTGTTTTCTTCTGACGGAAGTGAATTCGAAGATTTCTTCGAACGGACTGCCATGGAAGGACTGCGTCAGAAAATAAATGATCTGGACTATAGTGATCTGAACAGGCAGGTACAATACATAAAATTTGCGGTCCAGTCCCTTGACAGCCAGGTGTTCCTGAATTCTTACAGCAAAGAGTTACTTCTCTCCAGCAAGACTTCGATCCTGGATGAGACGATGATCCTGCAGGCTGTCGGACAGATCGGAAGAAGGCTCGCCGACACCGTGGTTTTCCATAAGGATCACACACAGGCGGGCTGGATCAGCCTGATGCCGGATCAGAGAGGTAAGAATGGATGGGAACTACAGCCTGTAGACCGTTATCTGTACAATGGCCTGGCGGGCATCAACCTGTTTATTCATGCCGTGCTGACCGTTATCCCTGAAGAAACCGTGTTGGCGGAAGAGTGTAATTTTCCGGAAGCATACTCGAGAACCTATTCAGAACTGAAATCCCTGGCAAAAATATTGGACCAGATGTTCTTTGCATACACACAGTCTGCAGAACAGAATGTCAATTCCACTGACACGCCTAATACAGGTGCATTTTTCGGGGAAGGCTCTGTTGCCTATATGTATCAGGGGCTGTATCAGATAACAGGACAGGAATCCTATTTACAATATGCAAAACGCCACTGTGATTTGCTGCCGCAGTTCTTCAGGCAGGACAAAAGTTATGATCTGCTGTCGGGAAATGCAGGGGCAGTTCTGGTATTGATCAATATGTTCCGGCTGACGAAAGAGGGTAAGTACCTGGCGGATGCGGTGAAAGCAGCGGACTTATTGTTGGCGCAGGCAGAGTTGACGGAGGGGGGAATGGGCTGGTGTTCCGCGAATTTAAAACAGCCCATCGGCGGTATGGCTCATGGAAACAGCGGTTTCCTCCTGGCCTTTGCCCGTCTGTTCCGGTATACAGGACAGGTAACCTATCTGGATGCGGTAAGAAAAATTCTGTGTTATGAAAACAGCCTGTACGACCAGGCGGCAAATAACTGGAAAGATATCAGGGAAGAAGCAGTTCTTACAGAAGAGCTGGATGCGAAAGTGGCGGAATCCGTAGCCTGGTGCCACGGCGCTGCAGGAGTATTACTCAGCAGAGCCAATGCGGCAGAATATATTCCAGACAGTGAAATTCAGGATATACTGCAAAAAGACATCGCGCGTGGGATAGAAAAGCTCAAGCAGACACCCAGGCGCAGAGGATATTGCCTCTGCCATGGGAATTCCGGGAATATCGGTATCGTGATGGACTATGCCCGGAAGAGCGGGGATCAGGATATCATGATGGGATGCGCCTATTATGTGAATGATCTGGCAGCCGGAATCCATAATGGGAGTCTGGAGCTGATGCTGCAGGAAGACCAGAATGTGGGCTTTATGACCGGGCTGGCTGGAATTGGATATTTTATGCTGCGTATGCTTCAGCCGGAGCTGCCGGATATAATAGCGGTGGAGATCTGATTTTTAGTACCTATGTAAGCGGAAACATGGGAATGGCAAGTGATAGACATAGAAAAGGTTCCCGGAGTGCACGGAAAAATGGCTTGCTATTTTTTGTCGGATCCTGTATAGTAACAATGTACGTGCGACTGGCGGATCAGTGGAGTTAACCACAGGGAGCACGTTACCGAAGAAGAGCCGACCGCCTGGGTACTGTACGAAGTAACCAGGCGGTTTTTTGCGTTCTGGTGAACCGAAGTCTATTCATCTACATTTCTAATTGGAGGAAAAGTCAAATGAACAAGTTATCACTGGAAGAAGAATTAGCAAACAACGCGTATCCCGGCAGAGGGATCGTAATTGGCAAAAGTGCCGACGGCACAAAAGCGGTGACTGCCTACTTCATCATGGGCAGAAGTGTCAACAGCCGCAACCGCGTTTTTGTGGAAGAAGCACAGGGCATCCGCACGGAGGCCTTTGACCCTTCCAAATTATCGGACCCCAGCCTGATCATCTACGCGCCAGTCCGTGTACTGGGCAACAAGACCATTGTCACCAACGGAGACCAGACCGATACCATATACGAAGGAATGGACAGACAGATGACCTTCGAGCAATCCCTAAGAACCCGTGAGTTCGAGCCGGATTCCCCCAACTATACCCCCAGAATATCCGGTATTCTGCACGTGGAGAACGGCAGCTACAATTACGCCCTCTCCATCCTGAAAAGCAACAACGGAAATCCGGATTCCTGCCAACGCTTCACCTTTGCTTACGAAAATCCGGCAGCAGGAGAGGGACATTTCATCCACACATACATGCATGACGGCGATCCGCTGCCCAGCTTCGAGGGTGAGCCGAAGAGAGTCATCATCGACGGTGATATCGACAGCTTCACTGATAAAATCTGGAACAGCCTTAACGAGGACAACAAGGTTTCCCTCTTTGTCCGTTACATAGACATCCAAAGCGGCACCTGCGAGACCAGAATCGTAAATAAAAACCACTAACAAAAGGGGACATGTCCATTTCAGTTTGGGACATGTCCAAAACGGCAAAAAGACGGAATGGACATGTCCCAAACTGAAATGGACATGTCCCCAAATGGCCAGATCGTAATCAAAAAAGAAACGGAGAGAAGAGTATGAACGAAATACAGTTAAAATACGGATGTAACCCGAACCAGAAGCCGTCCCGCATCTATATGGAGGACGGAAGCGAACTTCCGGTAACCGTCCTAAACGGCAAACCCGGCTATATCAACTTCCTGGACGCCCTGAACGGCTGGCAGCTGGTAAAAGAATTAAAAGAAGCCACCGGCCTTCCGGCGGCGACTTCCTTCAAACACGTATCACCGGCCGGAGCAGCAGTCGGCCTTCCGCTGACGGACACTTTGGCAAAGATATATTGGGTAGATGATCTGGGAGAGCTGTCTGCGCTGGCCTGCGCCTATGCCCGGGCGAGGGGCGCGGACAGAATGTCCTCCTTTGGTGACTTCATCTCACTTTCCGATATCTGCGACGCGGATACCGCGAGATTAATTAAAAGAGAAGTATCCGACGGAGTGATCGCCCCCGGATATACCGATGAAGCACTGGAAATCCTGAAACAGAAGAAAAAAGGCGGTTACAATATAATTCAGATCGATCCCTCCTACATACCCGCTCCGATCGAGCATAAAGAAGTATATGGAGTAACCTTCGAACAGGGCCGCAATGAATTAAAGGCAGATGATGAACTGCTCTCCAATGTGGTAACGGTAAATCAAGACATCCCGGAATCCGCTATTATCGATATGAAAATCGCGCTGATCACACTGAAATATACCCAGTCCAATTCCGTTTGTTACGTAAAGGACGGACAGGCGATCGGTATCGGTGCAGGCCAGCAGTCCAGAATCCACTGTACGCGTCTGGCCGGATCGAAGGCAGATAACTGGTTCCTCCGCCAGTCTCCCCAGGTGCTGGGTCTTCAGTTCGTTGATAAACTGGGCCGGGCCGACAGAGACAATGCCATCGATGTCTATATGGGCGACGAGTGCATGGACGTATTGGCGGATGGTGCATGGGAAAAAATCTTTAAAGTGAAGCCGGCAGAATTCACAAGGGAAGAAAAAAGAGAATGGCTCAATCAGCTCCAGAACGTAACTCTTGGTTCCGACGCCTTCTTCCCATTCTCCGATAATATTGAACGTGCGCACAAGAGTGGTGTAAAATACATCGTTCAGCCCGGCGGTTCCGTAAGAGATGACGCGGTGATCGAATGCTGTGACAAATACGGCATGGCAATGGCATTCACCGGAATCCGCTTGTTCCATCATTGATCTTTATAATAAATACAGGAGCGGCCCGACGTAATGGGCTGCTCCTTCTTCCTTTCATTCCCGTATAAGTAACGGATGATCTAAAAAATCCCGGATGATCTAAAAATCTCCGGATGATCTAAAAAATCCCTAGATCAACTCCCAAATCCCTGAATCCCAGGCCAACTCAAATATGCATCCTCCGCCGGACCTCCTCCCGGAGTCTGCTCCGTCTGATTATCGTGATAAGCGCCACATCTATAATGATGCAGCAGGTCATTACCACAGCCGACCAGGACAGCGACAGCCTTTCCCCCTCAAAATTCCGGATCAGCAGCTCAATGCAGACCGTCAGCACCCCGATTTCCCCCAGTATCACAGCCGCCGTGGACAGGATGGAAGTGTGCAGATGCCGGATACAAAAGGCGAATATGACGATCAAAGCAGTAGTGATTAGAATGATCGGGACAGCGATGGAAAAATACCAGCCGTTCCCGGGATGCAGATACGCGATAATGCCAAAGTACATGGCGATGCTCAGCCCATCCAGCAGCAGACTGATATAGGAGTGTACCGTTCTGGAGAAGAACAGGGGGAGAAAAAACACCCATAGTACGATACAGCCCCCGATCACATAGAGGGACCACATACTGGTGGTAAAAAAGAAAAGATTTAAAAGGCCGCAGACCACAGCCGTGGTGGCCAGAATTACCGTCATCAGAATCGTCACATCACTTCGCCTTACCGGGCCGGCAGTACCCTTGACGGAAGGAAAAGGTTTAGGGGAAGTCAGATCCACAGCACAGTTTGGATTAACTACCCTGGTATTGCACAGCGGACAGACCTCACAGGTTTTATGAAGCTCCACACCGCAATTTACACAATAAGACATTGATCATTCCTCCACTTTCCGGTTGCTCTCGATTTTAACAGGAATACCGTCCTGCACCAGCTTTCTGAAGAACAGGCGTTCCACATCCGCTTCCACGATACTGCTGGCAAAGCTGATGCTTAAAGTATTTCCATAACTCATAACAGCGCAGTTGGTTCTCGCTGAAAATGGTTGTCCCATCAGCACATCAAACCGCTCGATATACTCCCGCATCTCCTCCGGCGTATCCACAACGCCCAGATTCGTAAGGCCGGCTGTGGACTGACGGTCCTGTACCCGTATATAGAACTGCTTCACGATCAAATCTTTCAAAAACAGCGGAATGATCCGTATCAACAGATTCTGTTGTGTCGAAGCATTGGTTGTGATATCCGCATTCAAAAACTTATCGTTGATATAATAACGCATATAATGATGTACCTGGGTCAGGATCTCTTCAAAGGTATAATCCCCCATCCGCGGGTCCACAGACGGATAAACCATTGAAATAAAATTGCGGAGCGTTCCTGAGGGGAAAAAACGGCGCAGGTTTACCGGCATGGCCAGCTTAATCGGTTTTTCGACAAATACATGGGAGGTTTTCTGCTTTTCCAAAAGCGCGAAGATCAGGACGGCATTCAGATACTCCGTCACGGATACCCGGTAATTCCTGGAGACCTGGAGAATACGGTCTACCGGCAGGATTCCGTTTATGATATTCAACGTATAAAACGGTTCCTTTGTCCCGCGAATCAGGTATGCCCGCTCCTGGCTTCGGGGAGGTTTGACCCTGGAAGAGGCATAACGCAGATAAGCGTCCTCCATCTCCTCCGGGTCCGGATCTTCGTCGATATTAAGCACTCCGTTGCCATTGGGAATAGGATATCCTTTCAGTCTCAGATACACCGCTGTGATCGTTCGTAACAGGTAGAGCGCCCCGTTGCCGTCGGACAGCGAATGGAACATTTCCAGGGAGATCTTCCGGTGATAATAATAAATACGGATCAGATAGCGGTTATTGGCTTTGAATGTCATCGGCATACAGGGATTGACGATATCAGGCTGCACAAAAGGCCCGGGCCTGTTATTGGGCTCCAGATAACGCCAGAACACACCCTTTCGGAGAGCTACTTTAAAGGCCGGAAACCGAGGGAGAGTAAGGTCCACCGCTCTTTGCAGCAGATCAGGTTCCACTTCCTCTTTCAGCAGCACGCTGATGCGATAGACACTGGAAAAATTTTTCCTCTGCAGCGTGGGGTAGACATTGGCGGAGAGATCCAGTTTATACCATGTTTTTCTGTTTTTATTTATTTTTTCCATAATATAATTATAAAAGCACTTTCCCAATTGCGCAATGAAAACATAGCGGAACTGTCTGAGAATTCATTGGACGATGAATGTATGGTATGATAAAATAATATATCCCGATAGAATCGTACCATACACAGCTGGCGAAGGAAGAAGCTGTATATATAAAAAAATAGCAGCGCACGAAAAAAATCGCTGACTATTTTTCATGCATCGCACGTAAATGTCCAAAATGCGTGCACTAAGTGCTCATAGCTAGAAAAAAGTAGTAATTTCCGGGTAAAAGATCGAGTAAGCAGCTCAAGCAGGAGGAATCATGGAGAAGACGACAAAGAGAAACCAAAATTTAATGAAAGCAATTAAACGGATGCATACCCTGGTAGAAAGTGATGATATAGAAAAACAGCGGGCATCCCAGGAAAACCTCAGCGGCCTTTTTACAAAAAGCAAGGAAATGAAATACGAAACCTTTGAGATCGACCATATTCCTGCCGAATGGGTCAGTGTCGACCGGCGCCATATTAAGAAATATGTAATACTATACTGTCATGGCGGCGGCTACAACACCGGAAGCTTCCGGTACGCCCGCAGTATTACGAACAAACTGGCCAGCACCACGTCCATGGATGTCTTAAGCTTTGATTACCGTCTGGCGCCGGAATCCCCGTTTCCATGCGCCCTGCAGGATGCCATAAAAGCCTGGGATTATCTGATGCATTATGGTTATGGGGCCCGGGATGTCATTGTCGCCGGGGACTCAGCCGGAGGGAACCTGGCCCTGACCCTGGTGCTGAAATTAAAGGAACAGGGCCGTATCCTGCCAAGAGGGCTGATCCTGTTCTCCCCATGGACGGATCTGACCAAAAGTGGAAAATCCCATCAAAGTAAGGTGGAGATCGACCCCATACTCTCTGAAGAATATCTGGACAAGGCGATCCTGGATTACGCCGTGGACCAGGAGCTGACGAATCCGTTTATCTCCCCGTTATTCGCGGACTTCGAAGGCTTTCCTCCCACCTACATCCAGGTGGGAAACAATGAAATCCTGCTGTCCGATTCCGTGAATCTGCAAAGGCAGATGCAAAAATATCATGTACAGGTAAGGCTGGATCTCTATAAAGGAATGTGGCATGTTTTCCAGATGGCGCCCTTTAAGGCCGCCTATGATGCCATTGACCAGATGACAGAATTCATTTTCGATATCTGCAGATAAATACAGGAAAAATAATGATATCCTACGGGGTATTATGACAGCATGGAACCGTGCTATAATGTCGGTAAGCAAAAGCGCATGCAAGAATGTGTACAACAATAAAACGTACGCAAGAGTGACCAGGAAGGTGTAACACCATAGCAGCCGTAACCAATAGTTAAAAAGCAGTTTCATTAAAACAAATGAACACAGGAAAGGAGTCATACTATGCTGAATCATTTTTGTAAAACACCCCTCTGGGAGGCAAGCCAGACCCTGGCGGCAGTGGCGGGAGGAAGTACTCCGGCCGAAATCGTTATCATTAACGCGAAACTGGTAAATGTATGTACTGCCGAAATTCAGGATAATATCAGTGTCGCCATAGCAAAAGGCCGCATTGCCTTAGTGGGGGATGCGGAACATTGTATCGGGCCCCAGACGGAGGTGATGGACGCCGAAGGCCAATACATCGCCCCCGGATTTTTGGACGGACATATTCATATCGAGTCCTCGATGCTAAGCGTCGGGGAATATGCGCGCGCGGTCGTTCCCCATGGAACTACGGGCATCTATCCGGACCCTCACGAGATCTGCAATGTCCTGGGCCTGCCGGGAGTTGAATGCATGATCGAAGATTCCAAGCGCACGCCGCTGAAAACTATGTTTGTAACACCGTCCTGCGTACCGGCGGTTCCCGGCTTTGAGGACACCGGCAGCTTCGTGGGCCCCTCAGATGTAGCTAAGACGATGGAGTGGGATCACATCGTAGGGCTGGGAGAAATGATGAACTTCCCGGGTATCCTTTCCGGAACCGATCACGCCCACGGCATCGTGGGGGAAACCCTTAAAGCAGGAAAAACAGTGACCGGACACTACTCCATGCCGGAAACCGGCCCGGGACTGAACGCATACATAGCCAGCGGAATCCGCTGCTGCCACGAATCCACCCGTGCCGAAGACGCCCTGGCCAAGATGCGGCTGGGCATGTACGCTCAGTTAAGAGAGGGAAGCGCCTGGCACGATCTCCATGAAGTGGCCAAAGCCATCACACAGCACAAAGTGGACACCCGCTTTGCCTGCCTGATCTCCGACGACACACATCCCCATACCCTGACCTCACAGGGGCATCTGGACTACCTGCTGCGCCGTGCTCTGGAGGAAGGCATTGACCCCATCACCGCGATACAGATGGTGACGATCAATACAGCCCAGTGCTACCAGATGGATCATGAGCTGGGCAGCATCACTCCGGGAAAATGTGCGGATATCGTATTCTTAAAAGATCTGGAACACATGGAAGTAACCCGTGTTCTGATCGACGGCAGTGTGGTGGCGCAAAATGGTCAGATGTGCGTGCCGATCCCGCCTTACACCTATCCCGACTGGGCGCAGCATTCCATGCATGTCCGGGACGAGATCACCCCGGAAAGCTTCCGGATTCAGGCTGACACAGATCAGGACACCGTAACCGTCCGCGCCATCGAAGTCATCCCGGCCAGAGTAGGAGATTACGAGCGCCATGTAAAACTGCCGGTAACTGCCGGAAGGCTGGAAAGCGACACCTCACAGGATATTCTGAAAACCTTTGTATTTGAGCGCCATCACGAGACCGGAAAATTCGGAGCCGGCTTCGTCAAAGGTTTTGGAATCCAGTGCGGAGCCATGGCCAGTACAGTAGCCCACGATGCCCATAACCTTCTGGTGGTTGGCACCAATGACGAAGATATGGTCCTGGCTGCCAACACGCTGATCCGGTGCGGAGGAGGCATGACCGCCGTACAGAACGGAAAAGTACTGGGCTGCACCCCGCTTCCGATCGCCGGACTGATGAACGACAAACCGGTGGAAGAGGTGGCAGCACTTGTGGCCCAGCTTGAGGAAGCCTGGAAAACCATCGGCTGCCAGATGCCTTCCCCCTTTATGACGATGGCGTTAATTCCGCTTGCATGCCTGCCGGAACTGCGGCTGACAAACCGCGGATTGGTGGACTGTACGACATTCCAGTTTGCTTCGTTGATCGTGGAAGAGTAGGAGATATGGGGCTGAGGGACTAAGGGCCGGGGGAGCGGGAAGGGGCGGAGCCTGTGCGGGCCGGGCGGCAAACATCGGGGAGCCAAATCGCTTCGGCCGGACCTAAGAACGGGTAACTCCAAAGAGAACGAAACCTCTTATTAGCAGGAGCCGGGGCAAACTCGCCAGAAAGCGGCTCAAACAGTGCCCCGGCTCCTGCGAGGTTTCGTCCTCTTTTACGTAACCCGTTCTAAGGTCCGGCCTCAAGCGATTTGGCTCCCCGATGTTTGCCGCCCGGCCCGCACAGGCTCCGCCCCTTCTCGCTCCCCCTGCTTTGGTAAGGGACGTTAATCGTTGATCTTCAATACTCTTACTGGGTTGTTATCTGATTCGGGTATTAAAAGGTATGTTTTTATTCCAAAAACTGGGATATGTAAAGATATGGTAACGCACTACAATATTGAAATATCAAAATTGAAACATCAGAATTGAATAAAGTATATAGTTCTTCTTCGTATGATTTTTAACGAAATAAGTGAGAATTCTCCCACCTCTGCAGGTGGCGAGATGAATCACCCAAAACAAGATTAACAGCAGTGGTGGGCGGAGAGAAATCGGTATCCCCCACTGACATGAGGTCAAGGCACGCAGCAATAAAAGTCGTATTCTGTGAAATTACCGAGCGTGGATTGAAACAAGTTTTCTATGTGTATTGGTATCATGCTGCCTATTCAAACTGTTTTTCAACTTTTAGCTGGTATTTCAATACCAATACCAGCCTTAATTACGAAATGTTTCATATTTGTTGTCATGGCTCTTTTTGCTGCCTGCTTTGAATATTGTATAAAACGGGAAACACAATATATTTAGTTAAACGAGGACGATAAAATGGTATCGGTCTTTAGGAGAACAAAGAAACTGAATATAACAAATTGGGCAGTATCGTGAGCAAGGCAAAGGACTTTATGCAAAAACTAATACGTGAACACGATATGCCGCCGAAGCCTGTCCTTGAGATAGATATGGCAGAGTTCCGCACCATGCAAAAGCTGGATAAATTACCCGATGTTCTGAGAGAGTACGGTTATCCCGATGTGCAGGCGTTCATGGTAATCTACCGCAAGGCGGAGGCTGTCGTGGAGCAGTACAACCGTGACCTTGCCGCATGGGAGTGACAGGTCAGGGAAAAAGAAAAACCCGTCCAAAAGAGCAGACAGCACCACCCCGGCGGGAGAGCGTACTGACTATGGTATTTATCCATGCGGAGGCAGTACATATTATAATGTATCTCTTTGGTAGGAAAAATTACATAATTTTCCTATCGTACAACACGATGTTTACACATTCCTGTTTCGCCACATTTAGGACAGGTTAATCTGCGCTTTGTGAAGGTGTGATAACCTTTTACATAATCATTCATATTTGGAATGAAAAGTTCTTTGCAGTGAGGACATTCAAAATAGCCAGCCTTAATATCAAGCATTGCAGCCACCGCTATTCCTGCTATTGCTACTGCAACAGAAATTATAATCAACAAAATTCTTAAAATTACCGGTAGGCCGATAAAGGACGCTATTACGATAAGAGAGCAGACAGCAATAATCGTGATTATACTAGTAATGATTGATAGAGCCATTCTTTTCCTATTTACTTCATTTTCTTTCATCAAATTCATCATATTTCCTTCCGCCTTTCTTTGATAATCTGCTTTGGAAATCTTTTCGCCCGAAAGAAGGTCATTAACAGTAATCTCTAACGCATTACACAACGGTAGCATAAGAGATACTTCTGGAAGCCCTTTTCCGCACTCCCATTTGGAAATAGTTTTATCACTTATGGAAAGTGCATCAGCAAGTTGTCTTTGAGTAAGTTTTTTTGATTTTCTTGTTTCGGCTATAAATTTGCCGATTCGGATCTGATCCATCATGTGTTCTCCTTTCTGTCTACATCATAGATAATTAAGCACTGAATAACCACACACGGAACGTAGAGTTTTGCATATCTACTAAGCGTAGAGACATTAAAACTATATTTCATATCGCTTGGTCAGACAAATTATCAAGCAAGCGTTCTTTATTGTTACATTCTCCATACATAACATTAGCTTTTGTATCGTCTAATGATTTCTCAAACTGATTTTTTACAATTATACACGAAAGCATAGGTTTTATCAATTTCCTAAGCTGTTTATGTTAAAGCGGCACTCCCACATATCGCAGAAGTGCCGCTTATCGACTACGAATAAATTATCTCATGCTCTATAACTTTCCTCACACACGCCTAAATGTTGTTCATTTTTCCAATCCGTTCAAGCTGTTTTTCAGCCTTAAACTGTTCTGTTATTCCTTGCCTGTCGTCATATTTCTTTACCAACCGCGAAAACATAATCTCCCTGCAATTCATACGATTGATTTTGAAACAAGACTAAGAGCAAAATATAAAGACGGATATGTTCCCACAGAGATATTTTTAGCTATACGGCAAAAAGATAACCGTGTTGCAGGTATGATTGATTTCCGCCCCCCTTTGAAAAAAATAAAAAATATTCCCAAACAAAAAAGGATTTTGAAGATTTTTGCAGAATATATCAATTAGGGATAGTTTATCGGTGCGGTAATCCAAAGGATGGTGTTGCGCTTGACGATACGTGAGAAAATGGAACAATGGGAAACGGAGTTTTTGAGTCCCTATGCTTCTTTGAGCAGGAATTCCGAGGGCCGGGACAGGGAAGAACCTCCCTGTGACATAAGGCCTGTATATCAGCGGGACCGGGACCGGATTCTGCATTGTAAATCTTTTCGGAGACTGAAACATAAAACCCAGGTTTTTCTGACTCCGCAGGGAGATCACTACCGGACGCGCCTGACCCATACGCTGGAGGTGTCACAGATCGCCAGAACTATTTCTAAGGCGCTGCGCCTGAATGAGGATCTGACGGAAGCAGTGGCACTGGGGCATGATCTGGGGCATACGCCCTTCGGCCATGTGGGGGAATCGGTGCTGGACCGGTTGTGCAGCAGCGGCTTTACCCATTTTGAACAGAGCGTGAGGATCGTGGAAGTGCTGGAGAAGCAGGGGGCTGGCCTGAATCTGACTGTGGAGGTCAGGGACGGGATATTGAACCACCGCACGGCCGGCAGTCCACATACGCTGGAAGGAAAAGTGGTGAGACTCTCGGATAAGATCGCCTATATAAATCACGATATTGACGATGCCATCCGGGGCGGGATACTTACCGAGGAGGATATTCCGCTGGAATATCGGAAGACCCTGGGATTTACCACCAGGGAGCGTCTGAATACGCTGATTCACGATATGATTAAAAACAGCGAGGATATCGCGGATATCCGTATGTCCCAGGAAGTGGAAGAGGCGATGAAGGAGCTTCGCCAGTTTATGTTTGCCCACGTGTATACGAACCCGCGGGCCAAAGGAGAAGAAAAAAAGGCCATCAACATGTTGGAGGGCCTGTTTATGTATTATATGGAACACCCGGATCTGCTGCCGGAGCAGTTCACGAAGATGTTGAGCGCACAGTGCGGACTGGATCGGGTGGTGTGTGACTATATTGCTGGGATGACAGATCAGTTCGCGATCGCGAAGTTTACCGAATTTTATATTCCCAGTTCCTGGCAGGTGTATTAGATGTTATTTTCAGAGGAATTGATCGAAGAGGTGCGGATGAAAAATGATATCGTGGATGTCATTTCCGGCTATGTGAAGCTGCAGCGAAGAGGCAGCACGTATTTCGGGCTGTGCCCTTTTCATAACGAGAAGTCACCATCTTTTTCCGTGACCCCGTCCAAACAGATGTATTACTGTTTCGGCTGCGGAGCGGGAGGAGATGTGTTTACCTTTTTAAGAGAATATGAAAATTATACGTTTCTGGAAGCGCTGCAGGTGCTGGCACAGCGGGCCGGCATAGAGCTGCCCCAGGAGGAATATTCCCCCGAGGCGAAGAAGCAGAATGATTTAAGGAGTGTCCTGTTGGAGATCAACAAGGAGGCGGCCAGGTATTATTATTATCAGCTGTCCCAAAAAGGCGGCCAGGCCGCTCATGACTATCTGACCGGCCGGGCGCTTACACAGGAGACGATCCGCAGATTCGGCCTGGGATATTCCACGATGTACCGGGATGATCTGTACCGTTATATGAAGAAGAAGGGGTACAGCGACGGACAGCTGAAAGAATCCGGGCTGGTGACCTACGATGAGAAGCAGGGGCCCCATGATAAGTTCTGGAACCGGGTTATGTTTCCGATTATGGATGTACATCACCGGGTGATTGGGTTCGGCGGCCGTGTTATGGGTGACGCGAAGCCTAAGTATCTGAATTCGCCCGAGACCAGGATCTTTGATAAGAGCCGGAATCTCTACGGACTGGATATCGCCAAGTCCAGCAGAAAGCCTAGTCTGCTGATTTGTGAAGGGTATATGGATGTGATCTCCATGCACCAGGCAGGCTTTACCAATGCGGTGGCTTCTCTGGGAACCGCGCTGACCACACAGCATGCCAGTCTGCTGAAGCGGTATACACAGCAGGTGCTGCTGGTCTATGACAGCGACGGTGCGGGAGTCAAGGCTGCCATGCGGGCGATCCCCATGTTAAAGGAAGCGGGATTGACGGCTAAAGTATTAAATCTGAGGCCATACAAAGACCCGGATGAATTTATTAAGAATCTGGGGCCGGAAGCTTTTCAGGAGCGGATCGACCAGGCGCAGAACAGCTTTATGTTTGAGCTTTCCGTGATGGAGAATGAATACGAGATGGACAGCCCGGAGGGTAAGACCGCGTTTTACCGGGCGGTTGCTGAGAAGCTGCTGGAGTTTACAGAAGAAATCGAGAGAAATAACTATATAGAAGCGGTGGCCAAAAAATATCCCGTGGGCTACGAGAACCTGCGTAAGCTGGTGAACCAGCTGGGATTAAGCAAATCGGCCGTTTCGCCGCGGGAGCGCCCCAGACCGGCGGCGGACAGAGCCAGGAGTAAAGAAAGCGGTATGTCCACGTCAGAAAAACTGCTGCTGACCTGGCTGATCGAAGAGCCCGCGCTGTTTCAGACAGTGAAGGATTACATCGGTACAGAGGATTTCACTTATACGCTGCACCGGACGGTGGCGCAGATGCTGTTTGCCCAGTTAGAGAGCGGAGAGCTTAAGCCTGCCCAGATCCTCAGCCGGTTTGAAGAGCCGGAGGAACAGCGGGAAGTGGCTGCCCTCTTTAATGCCACCCTAAAAGATGTTAAGACAAAAGAAGAAAAAGAAAAAGCGCTGAAAGAAACCCTTTGCCGGATAAAGCGCAACAGCATCGAATACCGTTCCGATCACATGGATCTGGCGGATATCGCAGGTCTTCAGAGGATCATTGAGGACAAGCGTATGCTGGAACGCATGGAGAAACTGCATATTTCCTGGGATTAAGGATAAAATACTAACAAGCTATGGAAGGATGGAACTAAAATGGAAGAAAATATGGCGAAGTTCTCAGAACGCCTGCAGGAACTGCTGGCGATTGCCAAAAAGAAGAAAAATGTGCTGGAATATCAGGAGATCAATGATTTTTTCCGGGATATGGAACTGGATGCGGATCAGTTCGACAAGATCCTGGATTTCCTTGAGGCCAACAACATTGATGTACTGCGCATCACAGAGGACGATGACGATATCATTCTGGATGAAGAGGATGAGGTGGAAGTAGAGGACATCGACCTGACCGTTCCCGACGGAGTCAGCATTGAGGACCCGGTGCGTATGTATTTAAAAGAGATCGGTAAGGTTCCCCTTTTAAGCGCGGAAGAAGAGATAGAGCTGGCGAAGAAGATGGAGATCGGCGATGAGGACGCGAAGAAGCGCCTGGCCGAAGCCAACTTACGTCTGGTGGTCAGTATAGCGAAGCGCTATGTGGGCCGTGGAATGCTGTTCCTGGACCTGATCCAGGAAGGAAACTTAGGCCTGATCAAGGCCGTGGAGAAATTCGATTACCGGAAAGGGTACAAGTTCAGTACCTACGCGACCTGGTGGATCCGCCAGGCTATCACGAGAGCCATCGCGGATCAGGCCAGAACCATTCGTATCCCGGTGCATATGGTAGAGACGATCAATAAGCTGATCCGGGTCTCCAGGCAGCTTTTGCAGGAACTGGGGCGGGAACCTACCCCGGAAGAGATCGCAGAAGAGATGAGCATGCCGGTGGAGCGTGTGCGTGAGATCCTGAAGATTTCCCAGGAACCGGTATCTCTGGAAACACCCATCGGAGAGGAAGAGGACAGCCATCTGGGCGATTTTATTCAGGATGATAATGTACCGGTACCGGCCGACGCCGCGGCCTTTACGCTGCTGAAAGAGCAGCTGGTAGAAGTGCTGGGAACCCTTACGGAGAGAGAGCAGAAGGTACTGCGGCTCCGCTTCGGTCTGGACGACGGGCGGGCCAGAACGTTGGAGGAAGTAGGTAAGGAGTTCAATGTGACCAGGGAGCGCATCCGGCAGATCGAGGCCAAAGCGCTTAGAAAGCTGCGCCATCCCAGCCGCAGCCGTAAGCTGAAAGATTATCTGGACTAGGAGCCGACTCATGCAGTTGTCAAAACGATTATCGGCGGTTGCCGCTCTGGTAACGCCCGGAACCGTACTGGCTGATGTAGGTACGGATCATGGATATATCCCCATTGAACTGGTGGAGCGGGGAGTGATTCCACGGGCGATTGCGCTGGACGTGAACGCCGGGCCGCTTCGACGGGCAGACGAGCATATCCGGATGCATCAGCTTACGGATTACATAAAAACCCGTTTGTCAGATGGATTAAAAGAAATAAAAGAGGGGGAGGCGGATGCGTGTGTTATCGCAGGCATGGGCGGCCCCCTTACGATACGTATCCTCACCCAGAGCCGGAAGGTGGCGCAGGCCATGAGGGAATGGATTCTGCAGCCCCAGTCCGGGATCGAGGCGGTGCGCAGATTTGTGTACAGTGAGGGATTTCGCATTGTGCAGGAAGATATGGTTCTGGAGGATGGTAAATATTATCCCATGATGAAAGCAGTTGGAGGAAATATGGACCAGCCGGACGGCATATATTGTACGACAGGGTTTAAGTATGGCCCGTGCCTGCTGCGAGACAGGCATCCGGTTCTGCGCGATTATCTTCTGAAAGAACAGAAGCTTAATGAGGAGCTCTGCCGGAAGTTAAGGCGGCAGGGAGTAGGGAGACGGCTTCAGGAAGTGGAGCAGGAGCTCTCTTTGGTACGGGAAGCACTGTCTGTATTTGAATAGAAATTTGAGGTAAGAGGAAAACCCTATGAAATGTAAAGAAATCTGTGAACGGATCGAAGCCAGATATCCGGTTGCGTACGCCTGCGAATGGGATAACCCGGGGCTTCTGGTCGGAAGTTATGAGAAAGAGGTAGACAGGATCTATCTCGGCCTGGACGCCACGGAGGCTGTTATAGACGCGGCGGTGGCTGCCAGGGCGGATCTGCTGATCACCCATCATCCGATGATATTTTCGCCCCTGCGGAAGGTGAATACGGAGGATTTTATCGGACGGCGGATTATCCGCATGATCCAGGCGGATCTGTCTTATTACGCGATGCACACGAATTATGATGTATGCGGCATGGCGGAGCTTGCCGCGGCATATCTGAAGCTGACCGGGTGCAGGGTTCTGGAACCGGTAGTCTGCGGGATCAACCGCGCGTCCGGGGAGAGCCAGGGCTTTGGCAGGATCGGGGCCCTTCCGAGGAACATGACAGTGCGGGAATGCTGCGCCTATGTAAAAGATGCGTTCCGCCTGCCCAATGTCAGGGTATTTGGGGATCTTAACCGGGAAGTGGCCTGCGCGGCCGTGGCTCCCGGATCGGGAAAGAGTATGATAAAGGCTGCACTGAATGAGCAGGTTGAGGTATTGATTACCGGAGATATTGATCATCACGAGGGGATCGATGCGGTTTCCCAGGGGATGACTGTGATCGATGCCGGGCATTACGGGATTGAACACATTTTCATAGAGGATATGGAACGGTTCCTGCGGGAACAGATACCGGCGGTTGAGATCATAAAAGCGCCGGTCTGCCAGCCGTTCGAAGTGGTTTAGGCCGGACGGGGGGCCGGGTAACCAGGAAGCAAGGAAGGAAAGGATCTGGAAGGTGAGACTTATGGAGCAGGAAATGATTAGAATTACCGTAAACGGAGAAGAAAGGGAATATCCCCGGCAAACTTCATTTTTGGATATCGCCAGGGAATATCAGCCTCAATTCGAGGATGACATTCTGCTCGTTATGGCGGATAACCGGTTGAGGGAACTGCACAAGCAGTTAAAAGAGCCCTGTGAACTGTCGTTTATTACGGCCAGGGATTCCAGCGGTATGAAGACTTACCAAAGAAGCGTGCTGCTGCTGATGATCAAAGCGGTGTATGATGTCTGCGGCCATGACCAGGTGCGCAATGTCCGGGTGAACTTTTCTCTGGGAGCGGGGCTTTACTGTACCCTGGAGGCGGATACCAGCCTGACACAGGAATTGCTGGATCGGATCAAGGCGCGGATGCAGGAACTGGTGGAGCGCAAGATCCCGATCATGAAACGCTCGGTCAATACGGATGACGCGATCCGCTTGTTTGGCATTCATGGTATGTATGACAAGGAACGGCTGTTCCGGTACCGTATGGTTTCCAAGGTGAATATCTACAGCATCAATGAATTCGAGGACTATTATTACGGATATATGGTAAATGATACCGGCTATCTGAAATACTTTGACCTGTATCTGTATGATGAGGGCTTCGTCCTTCAGCTTCCGACCAGGCACGCGCCGAAGAAGGTGCCGTCCGCCAACCCTCACGAAAAACTTTTCCATGTCCTCAAAGAGTCGGAAAAATGGGGAGAGATGTTAAAGATCGGAACGGTGGGAAGTTTAAATGACCGGATCACCAAAGGGGAAATCAATGATCTGATACTCGTGCAGGAAGCACTGCAGGAGCACAAGATGTCCGAGATCGGGAAAGAGATCTGCGCCCGGCCGGAGAAGAAATTCGTCATGATCGCCGGTCCGTCCTCCTCCGGGAAAACAACCTTTGCCCATCGGCTGTCCATACAGCTGACGGCCCAGGGCCTGACTCCGCATCCGATTTCCATCGACGACTATTTCCTGAACCGTGATAAGACACCGCTGGATTCAGATGGCAAACCGAACTATGAATGCCTGGAGGCGCTTGACGTGCGCCAGTTTAACCAGGACATGAACGACCTGCTGGAAGGCAGGCAGATAGAGCTTCCGACTTTTAATTTTAAGACCGGGAAACGGGAATACCGCGGCCGGACGCTGCAGCTTGGCGAGGAGGATGTTCTGGTCATCGAGGGAATCCACGGCTTGAATGACAAACTGTCGCCTACGCTTCCGCGGGACAGCAAATACAAAATCTATATCAGTGCCTTAACCCAGTTAAACATCGATGAACACAATCGGATACCCAGTACGGACGGCCGTCTGATCCGCCGTCTGGTCAGGGACTACAGGACCAGAGGAACCTCAGCGGATGCCACTATCAATATGTGGGCTTCGGTACGAAGAGGGGAAGAAGAGAATATCTTTCCTTATCAGGAGGAAGCGGACGTTATGTTTAACTCGGCTCTCATCTATGAGCTTGCCGTATTAAAACAATATGCCCAGCCGATCCTGTTCGGAATCCCCAGGGAATCTGAAGAATATGTGGAAGCAAAACGCCTGCTTAAGTTCCTGGACTATTTTATCGGAGTGGGTACGGAGCATATACCGAAGAATTCGATTTTAAGAGAATTTGTCGGCGGCAGCTGTTTTTATGTATAAAAGCCTGCAGGAGATCTGTAGATCAAACAGCAGAGCCCTGCGGATAATTGATATTATACATGAGGAGGAGAGCGAATGAAGTGTCCATTTTGTAATCAGGAGAATACAAGGGTGATCGATTCAAGGCCCGCAGACGACAACAGTGCAATCCGCAGAAGAAGGCAGTGTGACGAATGCGGGAAGAGATTTACCACCTATGAAAAGGTGGAGACGATTCCGCTGATCGTAATCAAGAAAGATAACAACAGGGAGCAGTATGACCGGAAAAAGATCGAAGCCGGCGTACTGCGGGCCTGCCACAAACGGCCGATATCCGCAAAGCAGATCAGCGATCTGGTGGATGAGGTGGAAAACGATATCTTCAACCAGGAAGTCAGAGAGATCGACAGCAGCCTGATTGGAGAGATCGTGATGGACAAGTTAAAAGACCTGGATACCGTGGCCTATGTCAGATTTGCATCTGTTTACCGTGAATTCAAAGATGTGAACACTTTTATGGACGAGATAAAGAAAATTTTAAACTAAGAATGACTGCGGAGTGAACGCGGTTCTTAATTTAGAATTGGACAGTAAGAGGTGAAGGTGTACATGGGGATAAGACAAAACTATAAAAAAATAGGTACATTGGGTTTGACGTTTTTATTGGCAATAACCATGGCGCGGCCGGCTTTGGGGGAGTCGCCCGTCCAGTATAAGATCAGCAGCGAACCGGTGATACAGGGCAGACTTACGGCCCAGGAGAGCGGTTCTGTCCGTATGCAGCTGGCAGATGAGAGTATCTTAAGTCCGATGCCCGAGCTGCAGGAGACAAAGGAGACAGTGCGGATTCCATCCGGATTCGATTTGAGAGATGATGAGGGACGAAATGTCGTGACATCGGTGAAGGATCAGAAGGATTCGTCCACCGGCTGGACATTTGCGGCGGTCGCCTCCCTGGAATCCAACCTGATGAAAAAGGCGGAGGCGGCGTCGGAAGTGGATCTGTCAGAGCGGCATCTGGCGTGGTCCGTCTATCATGGAGAAAACGATGCGGAAGATGAGAGCGCCTATGCAGGCGGTGATACCTTTACGGTTCCGGCAAAAGCCGCAGATGCTTTTTCGGCCGGAGGCAGCAGGCAGCAGGCGGCGGTAACGCTGGCACGGTGGTATGGGGCGGCTGCGGAAAAAGACGCTCCCTACGAAGAACCGCTGGCTGCGGTGTCAGACACCACGGTTTCCCGCATTCATATGGCTAACGCCTATTACCTGCCGGAGACGGCAGTGTGGTCCGGAACGTCCTACTCCTGCGATCTGGCCGCAGCTGCGGAAATTAAGAAGTGTATGATGGAAAACGGTGCCGTAGCAGCCTCCTATTATGAGGACCAAAAGGCGAGAGCGGATTCCGAATATTACAATTTACAGACCTGTTCCTATTTCTATCCGGGCAATGAGCAGGCAAATCAGGGGATCACCATCGTCGGCTGGGATGACAGCTATAAACAGACGAATTTTACCGGAGAAAGCCTTCCGGAAGGGCCTGGAGCGTGGATTGTCAAAAACAGCCGCGGTCAAAAGACGGATCAGAACGGTTATTTTTATCTGTCTTATTATGACAGAAGCCTGTGTGATTATACGCTGTTCGAGGCAGTACCTGAGAATGATTTAAGCCCCAAAGAAGAAGTGTATCAGAATATCTATCAATACGACGGTGTCGGAACAGGTGAGCTGATGTTAACCGATGCGGCGGAACTGAAATTCGCCAATCAGTTTACTGCCCGCGGGAATGAGACCATCAAAGCGGTGGGTCTGTATACGCTGGAGGCGGATACGATGGTGGATGTCTCCGTTTACCGGTCGGCGTTAGATGGAGTGCCGGAGAGCGGACAGGAAGTATATCATCAGTCTATGATGATTCCCTACGCCGGTTTCCATACACTTCCGATGGAGAACGGCGGATTCACCGTGAAAGCCGGAGAGAGTTTTACTGTAGTCGCCTCTGCGGAAAGCGGCGGTAAATATCAGTATCTTCAGGAAGCTGCTGTGGATGGATCGAATCTGGTGCAGCTGGATTATCAGGAAGGGCAGAGCTATTACTGGTCGGCAGAGAATGATAAGTGGCAGGATGCGGTACGTCAGATGACGGTGGAGGATGTACCGGTGCAGTTAGGGAACGCCTGCATCAAGGTGTACAGTGATACAGCGCCGGATTTGGGTATCTTAAGGCTTACCATAACCGGGAAAGACGCGGAGGGAAAACGCCTGTCCCAGCAGACAGTCAGTAACCCGGATCTGGCGGGCACGAACAAGGCGGAGCTTAGCTCCTATACTTCAACTGTCGCGCTTTCGATGGAATGCCGTACGGGTAATCCTGAGAAGATCGTGATCCTGTCAGCTGACGGGACACAGTACCAGGCCGGCCAGGACATTCCCAGGAAAGCGTTTGAGCGGGGACTGTTGATTCATCTGGACTATCCAGGCGGACCTGAGAGCATGGAGTATCAGCTGGAATTTTCCGTATCAGATACGGTGCTGACCACCCCGGAGCAGGTGAAATTGACCGATGGCCATGGGGCCGTTCCGGAAGATATGGTTTTCACCTCTTCGGTAATCAGTGAGGGAAGTTTATATGAAGCGGCGTATAAGGCATTGGAGCCTGAGATACAGGGCGGTTCCTTTGTTCTCTATCAGCTCAGCGCGCAGAGGAACACGCAGAAGTATGTTCCGGGCAGATCGGTAAAACTGGATTTTCCATATTATGATACGACAGATGAGAAAAATATCCGGCTGTATTCCATATCTGCTGCTGACAGTACATCCGCCGCGGTGGACCTGACGGGTGTGAAAGACGGCCACTTAACCATAGAGACAGACCTGTTAAACGGGCTGTATGCGGTGGCAGTACGTACGAACATACCTACAGTCCCGAAGATGCCAAAGACGGTCTATGATCCGGAGCAGAAGCTTTCAGATATTACGCTGCCTGCGGTGAAAGGCGGGGTGTGGAGCTGGGTCAATGAAGATACAGTGCCCAGTGTGTCCAAGTCCTCCTATACGGCGCAGTTTACGCCTGCTCCTGGAAGCAGATATGAATCCTGCATCATGCAGATACCTCTGAAGGTGCAGAAGGCGGCGCCCGTTATAGCTAGCGCCGGCGGTTCCACACTGGTGTACGGCCAGAAGCTGGGCGAGTCGGATCTGACCGCATCCGCGTTATATAAAGGTAAGCATGTCCCGGGCAGCTTCCAGTGGAAAGATCCGATGACACTGCCAGGCGTAAACAACGAGGGTTACGGGATCGTCTTTGTCCCGGAAGACAGGGTGAATTACGAGGAAGCATATTCCACGGCTAACGTCGGAGTCCTGAAAAAGCAGATCGGGATCACGGTGGCCGATCAGATCCGTTCTTTTGGAAAAGAGAATCAGGCGTTCGAATTCAACATCAATGAAAATGCACTGGTGGGGCAAGATACCAAAGCCGATCTATATGTCACCTATCAGTGCGCGGCCGATCAGGAGACCGTGGCCGGTACCTATCCGATTATGGCGGAGGCAAGCGCGGAAAATTATAACATCTCGGTAAAACCCGGCGTGCTGAAAATAACCAGAAACATGGTAAAGCCTCTGGGTGACGGGGAAGTCCGGGTCTGTATCGTCGGAAATTTTAAAGTACAGGATACGAGACTTCTCTGTACGGATTTACCGATGGAGAGTGACGAATACCAGATGTTCAAGGAGAGAGCCGGGGACGGTATGGAACTGGTGAGCTGCCAGGAGGTCGTGCTGGATACGGAAGAATATCTGGGTAAACTAATGATTACCTTCCGGGTTGATCCGAAATACGAGGGACGAAACGCCTATATACTTCACTATGCGGATCAAAAGATGGAAGCATATGAGACTGTGGTTACAAACGCGCGGGTGTCAGCGGAGGTGGTATCCCTTTCGCCGTTTGCCGTGCTGGTATCGGAGGAGCCTGTAGTACAGGCGGCTGCGGCTGCAGGGGCAGGGACGGATGTGGCGGATGGCAAAAAGCAGGGCACCATGGATGAATCTAAAGATTCCGAGGTAACGGTGAAGCCGGTTGAGATGGATAAGAAGCTTCCGGTCTGGGTCGTTGTCGGAATACCTGCGGCTGTTCTGGCTGCTCTCCTGATCGTTGTGAGTATCGTACTGTTGAAAAGAAAACGAAGAAGGAACGAATGATTCTATGTTACAGCAACTGGTTCCCAGCCTGTACCTGACAGGAATTCCAAATTAGTCAAAAAAGCAGTGGCGCATACGGCACTGCTTTTGTTTGTTATAGAAAAACAGATATAAAAGTTACGATTCACGGCCAATTTTGGTAAATGGGGATTTTGAGAGGGGACTGGCACTTTTCGGTAGGAAAGCGAAATTTTCAAGTAACTGCGTAGAGAAAAGGGCCTGTCCCCGGATGTTGACTGTAATGGTCCATCCTTCTCGGGAAGCACTCGCTTTATTTCCCCGGATAAGCCAACATCCGGGGACAGGCCCCTTTCTCCACGCAGTTAC